>DATENH010000211.1:0-10666 GCA_035275145.1 Steroidobacteraceae bacterium
GGCAGCGGCCTCGGCCTCGCGATGGTCGACAGCTTCGCCGAGCAGGCTGGCGGTGTCGCCACGATCGAGAGTGCGGTCGGGCAGGGCACGACCGTGACAATTCTGCTACCGCGGTGCATGGAAGAGCAGGCGACGCTGCAGGACACGATCGTCACGAAGATCGCGCCGGGCGGCAACGAAACGATCCTCGTCGTCGAAGACGACGCCGACTTGCGCGAGACCGTCGTGACCGCGCTCTCGCAGCTCGGCTACCGCGCGCTCTCCGCGCCGAATGCCAACGCGGCGCTGCGTATTCTCGCCGGCAGCGAGCACATCGACCTGCTGTTCACCGACATCATGATGCCCGGCGGCATGCTCGGCCCGGCGCTGGCGACGCGCGCTCGCGAGCTGCGGCCGAATATCGAAATCCTGTTCACGACCGGCTACGCCGACAACAGCGCGCTGGCCGGCACGCCCGGTCTGACAGCGGCGGACGTGATCACCAAGCCCTATCGCAACGAGGACCTGGCCACGCGCATCCGGCACGTGCTGGACCGGGAGGCACGTGTTGCCTGAGCCGGGGAACAAGCTGCTGGTCATCGACGATCAGCCCGATCTGTGCGAGTTCATCTCGGAGGCCGCGGCCGGCCTCGGCTTCGAGTCTCTTGCCGTCACCGAGCCGGATGCGTTCCGGCGCGCCGTGCAGGACTTCCAGCCGACCGTCGTGGTGCTCGACCTGCAGATGCCGGGCGCGGATGGCATCGAGCTGCTCCGCTATCTAGGCGAGCGCGGCAGCAAGGCTCAAGTGTTGGTCGCAAGCGGTATGGATCAGCGCGTGCTGGCCACTGCGCAGCAGATCGGCAAGGCGCAGGGCCTCGCGATGCTCGGCGCATTGCAGAAGCCGATCCTGCTCGCGGACCTGGAAGTGATGCTGCGGCAGTGCCTGCGCGCCGATTCACCGATCAACCCCGCGGTGCTCGAAGCCGCGCTCGATGCGCACGAGATCCAGGTTCACTACCAGCCGAAAGCGACGCGCGTCGCGCCGAACCGCTGGGTCGTGGAAGGCGTGGAAGCGCTCGCGCGCTGGCATCATCCTTCGCTCGGTTTCATTTCGCCGGCGCGCTTCATTCCGCTCGCCGAGAAGAATGGCCTGATCCGCCGCCTCACCGAGCAGGTGCTCGAGACCTCGCTCGCTCAATGCCGCATGTGGGACGCGGCGGGCCTGCAGCTCTCGGTCGCGATCAACTTGTCGCCGCAGCTCCTCAACGATCTCGCGTTCCCCGATCAGGTCGCGCGCATGGCGGCGCAGGTGGGCGCCGATGCGCGGCGCATCATCTTCGAGGTGACCGAGAGCGCCGCGATGTTCGATCCAGGCACGACCATGGACGTGCTCACGCGCATGCGCGTGAAGAACTTCGGCTTGTCGATCGACGACTTCGGCACCGGCTATTCCTCGCTCAAGCAGCTGTACCTGATGCCGTTCAGCGAGCTGAAGATCGACACCTCGTTCGTGCGCGACATCTTCGCGCACGAGGACGCCCGCACGATGGTGGAAACCATGGTGCTGCTGGCCCACAAGCTGCGCCTGACGGCGTGCGCCGAGGGCGTGGAATCGCAGCAGGTCCTGGACTTCCTCGACTCGGTCGAATGCGACCGCGCCCAGGGCTACTTCATCGGCCGCCCGATGCCGGGCGAGGCGCTGGAGCAGGCCGTGCGGGAATGGAACGCCAAGCAAGGCTGACCCGGCAGAAGTCGGAAAGACTCTCGCCAAGACGCCAAGACGCCAAGAAGAATTCTGAAATTTTCATATTCCGGACCTTGGCGTCTTGGCGTCTTGGCGAGAGTCCATTCCGGCTCTTATTCCTTCTTCCCTCCCCTGAAAACCGTGACAAACCCCCCGTTATTGGCTTAAACCTGCACCTCCGCCGCGGCATCCAAACAACAAACGCGAAGGAGACAGGCGACTTTGACGACCGGGGCCGGGACCCAGAGTTCGGCGCTCACTGCGGATCGCTCGCCGCTCTCTGACAGCGCGTTGGTGACTGCCGCCCGCAAGGGCGACATGAAGGCTTTCGAACGCCTGTATCGGCTCCACAGCGGCAAGGTCATGGGCCTGTGTCTGCGGATGACCCGGCGGCGCGACGTGGCGGAGGATTGCGTGCAACAGACTTTCATACGTGCCTGGCGGAGTCTCGCGGCCTTCGAGGGCCGCAGCGCCTTCGGCACGTGGCTGCACCGGATCGCGGTCAACGAAGTCCTCACGCACCAACGCAATCACGGCACGCGCGCGGAGTCCGACGGCGAGGCCGTCGACGACGCCCAGGACGCGCCGCCGGATTCTCACCGCGAATACGATGCAGGCGAAGTGATGGACGTGGAACGCGCGCTCGCGACGCTGCCGCCGGGCTCGCGCCACGTCGTGGTGCTGCAGACGGTGTACGGCTACAGCCACGAAGAAGTTGCCGACATGCTCGGCATCGCGGTCGGCACGTGCAAGGCGCAATTGCATCGTGGCCGCCGCCTGCTGCGCGAGCGGATGGGTTTGCCGGAGACGGCCGATGAATGAATTCAGCAAGACCGGGCGCGACCCGCTCGATGAGGCCCTGGCCTCGCTGCCCCAGGACGTCGCCCCGCAACGCGACCTGTGGCCGCAGATCCGGGCGGAGATCGAGCAGACGCCGATCGCGGCGCCCGCCAGTCCTTTGCAGTCGAACTGGTTTCGGCTCGCCGCGGCCGTCCTGCTCGTGCTCGCCACCTCGTTCGTTACCTACTACGTCACGCGCCAGTCGATGCAGGTGCAGGTCGCGAAGACCGCTCCCGAAGCCTTGCCGGCCCCGCAAGTGACGAGCCAGCCCGCGAGCTTCACCTTCGGCTCCGAGCGCCTCGGCGCCAGCTACGTGAACGCGCGCGCCGAGCTCGACAAGCGCTTCCAGGAGCGCATCGCCTCGCTGCCGCCGGCCACCCGCGCGAAAGTCGAGAAGAACCTTGCGGACCTGCGCCATGCCGCCGCCGAGATTTCCGCGACGCTGGCCGAGCATCCGTCGGATCCGCTGCTGCAGGATCTGTTGATGTCCACCTATCAGAGCGAGCTGCAGTTGCTCGCGAACGTGAGCGAGCTGCCGACCGCAGGCTCGATGAGGACCGATCTATGAGAGTGGCTGCAGTCATCGCCGCGACGCTCCTGCTGGCTCGAGCCGCCGGCGCAGAGGAGCTTGAAAAGCGGGCGCAAGCCGACCCGCGCGGCGAAGTCGTGATCGTCAACGTCGCCGGCGAAGTGCAGGTGACCGGTTGGGATCGCAACGAGGTGCAAGTGAACGCCGACCTGTCGGAGGGCGTGCAACGGCTGGACTTTAAAACCAGCGGCGCGCGCACCACGATCGAAGTCGTGCTGCCGAAGGGCCGCAGCTACCAGGGCTCGACCGACCTGGTCGTGCACGTGCCGCGCAACAGCTCGCTGACGACCAATACCGTGAGCGCCGATCAGACGATCAAGGACGTCCGCGGCATGCAGCGCCTGCAGTCGGTGAGCGGCCAGATCCAGACGGAGCTGTGGAACGAGGATCTCGAGCTCAAGAACGTCAGCGGCGAGATCCAGGTCAACGGGCACAGCGGCAAGGGTGCGCTGCGCGCCACCTCCGTGAGCGGCGACCTGCGGCTGCATCACATCGGTCCCGAGATGGAGCTGAATACCGTCACCGGCGACATGCAGGTGCAAGCTGAGGAAGTGTCCAGGGCGCGCATCAAGACCACCAACGGCGACCTCGAGCTGCGTGCGGCGTCGCTGACACGCGACGTGCGCATCGATGCCGAAGGGATCAACGGCGATCTGCGCTTCCGCTTCCGCGGTGCGCTCGATGCAGAGTTCGATATCCAGACGTTCAATGGCGAGATCGACAACTGCTTCGGCCCCAAGCCGCACCGCGTGAGCGAATACGCCCCGGGCAACGCCCTGCGCTTCAAGGAAGGCAACGGCGAAGGCCGTATCCGGATCAAGGCCTTGAACGGCACCGTGGAGATCTGCAACCGCTGAAGGCCGCTATTGGCCCTCCACTATTGGCGAGGCGCGGGGCCTGCGGGTACGATCGCGGGCGCATGACCGAGCCCGCAGTTTCACCGAGCGCAACCGCGCAGGAAGCCTGGCGCATCCTGCTCGTCGACGATGAGCCTACGCAGCGGCTGATCATGGCGCGGCTGCTCAAGCGCGCCGGCTACCACGTCGAGGTCGCCGGCAATGGCAAGGAAGCGCTGGTCAAAATTGCCGCCGGCGATTTCCAGCTCATGATCACCGATTGGGAAATGCCGGAAATGGACGGCATCGCGCTGTGTCGCGAGCTGCGCGCGACGCCGGGCAAAGGTTACATCTACACGATCCTGCTCACCGCCCGCGACGCCATCGAGCATGTCGTGACCGGCTTGCAGTCCGGCGCCGACGACTATCTCACCAAGCCGGTCATCGAGCCGGAGCTGATCGCCAGGCTCAGTACGGGCCGGCGCATCGTCACGCTCGAACGCTCGCTGCGTACGGCCAACGAGGAGAACCGGCGGCTGTCGATCACCGATCCGCTGACCGGCGCCTACAACCGCCGCTATCTCACCGAACAATTGCCGCGCGAGATCGAGCGCGCGGCACGCTACGGCCGCCAGCTCGCAACGGTCATGTGCGACGTCGATCACTTCAAGCGCATCAACGACACGCAAGGGCACATGGTCGGCGACGAAGTGTTGAAGTGGTTCTGCGCGCAATTGCAGGAACATGTTCGCGCCAGCGACTGGGTGGCGCGCTACGGCGGCGAGGAATTTTTGATCGTCCTGCCCGAAACCAATGTCGCCAATGCGGCGGTCGCGGCGGAGCATTTGCGCGCGAAAGTGGCCGCGACGCCTTTCCCCGGCGTGGCCGGCGGGCTCGCCGTGACAGCGAGCTTCGGTGTCGCCGGATGGCAGAACAACGTGCCGCAAGGCTCGACCTTCGATGCGCTGGTCGCTCGCTGCGACGAAGGCGTGTACGCGAGCAAAGCAGCCGGCCGGAATTGCGTGACCGCCCGGCCTCTGGATTAGAGCCGATTAGCCGTCGAGGATTTCCCATGCGCCCGCTGCGGATCGTCGCGTACATCGCGGCTGGACTGATCGGCCTGATCGTCATCGGCCTGGTGCTGGTGCTCGTCTTCGTCGACCCGAACGACTATCGCGATGACATCCAGAAGCTGGTCAAGGAAAAGACCGGCCGCGAGCTGACGCTGAGCGGCGATCTCAAGCTGTCGGTGTTCCCGTGGATTGCGCTGGAGACTGGAGCGGCATCGCTCGGCGACGCGCCGGGCTTCGGGCCGGAGCCGTTCGCCTCGATCAAGCACGCACGCGTCAGTGTGCGGCTGATGCCGCTGCTCAGCGGCAAGCTCGAAGTCGGCAACGTGCGGCTCGACGGCGCGCGCATCCGCCTGATTACCGACGAGCGTGGACGCGACAACTGGGCGGATCTCGGCAAGAGCGAAGGCGCCGAGCAGCAGCCGCAGACGCAGAGCGGAACGGGCGGAGTGCCGACAGTCGCGGGCCTGGAAATCAACGACGCGGCCGTCGTGATGGAGAACCGCAAGGAGAAAAGCCGGCGCGAAGTGCGCGACTTCAACCTCAAGACGGGGCGGCTGGCGTCGGGCGAGCCGTTCGACTTCGCGACCGACTTCGTGCTCGATCAGGATCGCTCGCTGACGGCCAAGGTGAAGGTCGCTGCGAAGGTCACGGCCGATCTCGAGCGCAACGTTCATCGCCTCGCGGCGCCGAAGATCGATGTCACCGTTTCAGGCGCTGGCTATCCCGCCAACGGGGTGCCGGTGGAA
The DNA here is from genome assembly GCA_035275145.1 of Steroidobacteraceae bacterium. Lineage (GTDB taxonomy): Bacteria > Pseudomonadota > Gammaproteobacteria > Steroidobacterales > Steroidobacteraceae > Steroidobacter. The sequence continues at coordinate 5,808 of DATENH010000211.1, forward strand.
GTGCGCGCGCAGTCGCTCGAAGCAGATATCGGCAAGGAGCTGTATTCGCTCGCTGATCTTGCGATCAAAACGACGTGGAAGAGCGACGGCTTGCCCGCGGCCGGAGTACCGGTCGACTTCAAAGCGAAGGATTGCAACGTGAACCTCGCGTCGCAGACGCTGGAGCTCGGCGGGCTCGACGCCAATGCAGCGGGCGCGCACGTGACCGGCAGCCTCACCGGCGCAGAGATACTCGATGCGCCGACGCTCAAGGGCTCGATCAAGCTGGAGCCGCTGTCGCTGCGCGAGTGGCTGCCGAAGGTCGGCGTCGCCGCGCCCAAGACCACGGATCCGAACGTCCTCAAGCAGCTGAGCTTCGCCGGCAACGTGCGTCTCACCAAGTCTTCGGCCGAAGTGGGCGACATCGTGATGAAGCTCGACGACACCACGATGCGCGGCCTGGTCGGCGTGGCCGACTTCGCAGCGAAAGCGCTGCGCTTCGATCTGAACATCGATCGCATCGACGCCGACCGCTATCTGCCGCCGTCGAGCGAGAAGCCGGCCGCGAAGGACGCGAAAGAGCCGCCGGCCGAGATTCCCGTCGACCTGCTGCGCAAACTGAACGCGCGCGGGCAGTTGACGGTGGGCGAGGCGATCTTCGCGGGCATGAAGTTCACCAAGCTGCGCCTCGGCGTGAATTCGCGCGAGGGCAAGGCGCGCTTCTATCCATCGGAAGCCTCGATGTACGGCGGCCAGTACCGCGGCGACATCGGCATCGACTCGACCGGCAAAGTGGCGCGCGTCACCCTCGACGAGCACGTGAGCAGCGTGAACTTCGCGCCGCTGTTCAAGGATCTGTTCGAGTCCAATCGCGTCTCGGGCAAGGGCAGCGCGAACATCAAGCTCGCCGGCAGCGGCCGCACGAGCGACGACATCATGAAGACGCTCACGGGTGCGGTGGACTTCAACGTCGCGGACGGCGCGCTGGAAGGCGCGGACCTGTGGTACGAGATCCGCCGCGCGCGTGCCGTGCTCAAGCAACAGGCGGTTCCCGAACGTCCGGGCGGTCCGCCGCGTACGCCGTTCAGCGCGCTGACCGGCACCGGTGCGATGAAGGACGGCGTGCTGACGAACAACGACCTGAACGTCGCCATGCAGTATCTGAAGGTGACGGGGCAGGGCAACGTCGACCTGCCGCGCAACTCGCTCGACTACCGGCTGGTCGCGGCGGTGCTGAAGATCCCGCGCGAAGGCGCGGATACCACGACCACGCAGATGCAGGACATGGTGGACGCGCAGATTCCGGTGAAAGTCACCGGGTCCTTGAGCGATCCCAAAGTCCGCCCGGACCTCGAGGGTTACCTGAAGGGCGAGGCGAAGAAAGAGGTCGAGAAGAAGATCAAGGACAAGCTCAAGGATATTTTCAAGCGCTGATGCAGGCTTCTTAACCTCGACCGCGGGAACCCGGATGAACGCCGGGCGTCTGGATAGGCACGTACTGATAGGATTTTCGTTCCTGCCAAAGTGCCGGTTGAGTTCATGTCCCGTTTATGTCTGGTCGCCACCGCCCTCGCCGCCGCCTCGCTCTGGGCCGGCGCTGCCGGGGCTTTCGAGATCGAGCACAGCGAAACCCGCTACGCCGACAAGCGTTACCAGTGCGATCTGAACATCCGGCTGGACGCGCCGGTCGATAAAGTCGAAGCGGTCCTGCGCGACTACGAGAAATATCCGGCACTCGACGGGCGCATCCTGGAGGCGCGGGTGATCGGGCGCCCGACGCCGAACGTCGCAATGCTCGAAACCAAGCTGCGGGTCTGCATGGGATGGTTTTGTCGCAACGTGAATCGCGTCGAGCGCGTCGAGGAATCGCAGCACGCGCTGGCAGCGAGCGCCGATCCGACGCGCAGCGACGTGAAGTACGGCGAGACGCGCATGCAGCTCTCGCCGGACGAGAACGGCGGCACGCTGGTGCACTATCGGACCAGCATTACGCCGGCGTTCTGGATCCCCTCGGTGGTCGGACGGCGCTGGATGCTGCGCACGCTGGAAGATGCGACCGGCGATCTGTTCATGAACGTCGAGATGAAGGCGAAGCAGGACGGACAAGAAAAAGCGGCCAGCAACTGAGCTGCTGGCCGCCTTGATGGGAGAAGAGTCGGGCTGAAGCCCGACCTGCAGCGCCTTACTTACCCGCTGCGGACGATACTTTCACGTCGGCGCTGACGGGGGTCAGCTCGCGGAACTGCACCACGCCGTACAGCATCTCGTCGAACGACTGCTCGCCCCACGGCACGGTCCGGTTCGGATCCGGGTTCGCCGGGTTCTGCGACGAGTTGTCGTACACGGTCGTGTGCACGATCTTCGTGCCCGCCGGGATCTGCTTCGGCGTCGCGAACGTGTACGTCGTCTGCCAGTTGAAGTCGTACTTCGGCACGGACAGCAGCAACTCCTCGCGACCATCCGGATAGATGGCAGTGAACTGCGAGGCGTGGCCGCGGAAGTGCGCGTGCGGCGTCAGCCGGTACAGGATGATGTCGCGCGGGAACTGCTGCGCGATCGTCTCGGCGTGCTCCTTCGTGTTCGGCGGAATCTTGATGTTCGGATTCGCCAGCGCGACGGTCTTGAACGCGTACGTCGGCGGCGCGTCGCGGAAGTACAAGCCGAAGCGCGTCGCGTCATGCGTCGCCTTGCCCGAAGACGTGTAGTGCATCTGGAACGCGAAGGACTCATCCGCGCGCACCAGCACACCCGTGTCTTGCGGGTACAGCGTCGGACCGTTGCCGGGCACGTACGCGCCGAGCGACGGGCTCGACATCGAGATCATGCGCTGACGTTCCGGGAGCTGCGGATCGTAGATGCCGACGATGACGTGGTGAACGACCGTGCGGTCGCCCGGGATCACGTCAGTCGCACGGATCCACACGTCGCGGCCCAGAGTGTTCTGGACCACGTAGCGCTTGTAGTCGACGATGCCCGTGGCCGGCACGTCGAACTCCGGAACCTGGATGACCATGTCCGGCTTGCCAAACGCCCACTCGCTCCACTCCTTGTGCAGCTCGGCCAGCGGATCCGGGCCCTTGCCGCGCGGCGCGCCGGACTCGATCCAGTGCACCAGCGTCTGCTTCTGTTCGGTGCTCAGCGAACGGTCGCCGGTCCACACGCCGGTGTGCGGGTCCGCATGCCACGGCGGCATGCGCTTGGTGCGTACCACTTCGCGAATCATCGGCGCGAAGCCCTTGACCACGTCGTAGCTCGTCATCTGCCACGGGCCGATGCCGCCGGCGCGGTGACAGGTGACGCAGTTGTCGATCAGCATCGGCGCAATCTTCTCGGAGTACGAGACCTTCGCGCCGGCGTTCGTGGCCTTCGCGGCCTTGATCGCGCAACCGCGCGCCGAGACTTGCGCCTTCTTCACGGGCTGGCCGGCCAGCACCGAGTCGAGAGCCGCCGTCAGCAGCGCGTTCCCCGACTTGTTGTCTCTCTGGGCTTTGTCGAGCGGCCCGCGATACGCGATCTTCCAGCCTTTCGGATCGATCACCAGCACTTCGCCGGCGCGAGTCAGTTGCAGCGACTCGCTGACCAGGTGCGAGTCGTCGACCAGCACCGGGATGCTCGCGCCCGTGACTTTGGCAGCGATCGCGTCGCGATCGTCCTGCGTGTTGATCATCAGGAACTCGACGCCACGGCCGGCATAGCTCGCCTTGGCCTGCTCGAGAGCGGGCAGTGCGTCGCTGACTGCGGCGCACTCGTCGGCGTGCGTCATCAGCACGACGGCCTTGGCGTCCGACAGGTAATAAAGGTCGTGATACTTGCCTGCCTGGTCCAGCAGCGCGAAGTTATCGACGTGATCGATGGGAGCTGTCGCTCCAGCAGACGCCGCCCAAAGCACGGCTGCGGCCACGGCCGCTTTGCACAGTACCGAACTCATACACAACTCCCCGGGGTCGAAAGACCGTAAACTATGGCTTCCGCACTACGATGCTAAGTTTCGCCTAAGGGTTTACCTGAGAGCATGTGCTCTTCAGACTCAAGCGGGGGCATCCTGGTTGCAAAAGCGCGGACATTCTGCGTAATCCGGCCTCATCGTTGCTTGTATGAAACTGGCGCAGACACACATCTATGCATGCGATCGTCTGGTGATTTCGGCCGGGCCGGGCCGCGAGAATTCCAGTCATCGCCACTTCGGCGCGATCCTGACCGTCACCCGCGATGCCCCGGTCACCCTTATGTCGCGCGATGCGGAGCCCCTCGTGTGCCGGGCAGCCCTCGTCGCACCGAATGCGTGGCATCGCATCGATGCGCGGAATGCGAGCATCGTCACAGTCCTGATCGGCGCAGATCATCCCTGGTTTCGCTACATCAAGCCGCTGCTCACCGGCGAGCCGATCGTGAAGCTCGATCCCGCCGCGCTCGACGGCTGCTCGATCCCGTGGGACGCCCTCGCCGAGGGTACCTGCGAAGGGCGTGAGGCGAACCGCGCCGCGCAGACGATTCTGCAGGCGTTCGGCGGCATCGACGCGCCGCCTCACCAGCTCGACCCGCGGGTCGAAGAGGTGTTGCAGATCTTGCGTGATGCAGTCACCGACACGCCGACGCCCGACGAGCTCGGCCGCCGAGTCGGGCTGTCGGGCTACACGTTGATGCGGCGTTTCAAAGCCGAGCTCGGCGTGCGCATTCGCGAGTACGTGCTGTGGCGCCGGCTGATGGTCGCGTTGGAAATGGTCGACGGGCGCAGCACCATCGCGGAGATCGCGCAGCGCACAGGCTTCTACGATCAGGCCCATCTCACACGCACGGCGCGGCGAATGGTCGAGCTGGCGCCCTCGTTCGTGAACGACTTCAGCCAGACGCGCGTGCATGTGTGCCGCGAGTGATGACCA
>DATENH010000212.1:0-24304 GCA_035275145.1 Steroidobacteraceae bacterium
GCATGGTCAATGCGTTCCCGGCCGACAAGCAGCCGCACGTGCGGGCGATGCTTTCGACTTCGCTGCGCGGCGTGATCTCGCAGCAGCTCATCCCGCGCGCCGGCAAGCCCGGCCGCGTCGCAGCGCTGGAAATCATGGTGAGCACGCCGGCGGTCGCGAACCTGATCCGCCAGGGCAAGCTCGACCAGCTGGAAAACACGATGCAGAGCGGCGCCGCCCTCGGCATGCGAACCATGGACAGCGCCATCCAGGAACTGCTCGAGAAGGCCATGATCACGGGCAAGGACGCGTACAAGAAAGCCATCAACAAGGCGAAGTTCGAGCCCGTGAAAGACAACGGGTGACACAAGTGACGTAGCTGACACGGGCGGCACAGGTCAGAACGTTCTGACCCGTGTCACTTGTGTCACTTGTGTCACCTGTGTCACTTTTCTGCGATGACTTCCCTGCGTCCTCTGTTCATCACGACCGCCCTGCCGTTCTCGAATGGACCGTTCCACATCGGCCATATCATGGAGTACATCCAGGCCGACATCTGGGTGCGTTTCCAGCGCCTGCAGGGCCGCGCCGTGCACTTCGTGGGCGCCGACGACACGCACGGCGCGCCGATCATGCTGAAGGCCGAGGCCGAGGGCATCACTCCGGAGGAGCTGATCGGCCGCATCGGCGCCGGGCGGCGGCAGTATCTCGACGGCTTTCATCTCAGCTTCGACCACTGGTACACGACGCACTCGCCGGAGAACTTCGAGCTGTCGACCGACATCTATCGCAAGCTCAAGGCGGCGGGCCTGATCTACGTGAAGCCGGTCGAGCAGTTCTTCGACCCGGTGAAGCAGATGTTCCTCGCGGACCGCTACATCAAGGGCGAGTGCCCGGTGTGCCATACGAAGGACCAGTACGGCGATGCGTGCGAGAACTGCAGCTCCGTCTACGCGCCGACCGATCTGATCGACCCTTATTCGACGCTGTCGGGTGTGGCGCCGGTGCGCAAGAGCTCCGACCACTACTTCTTCCGGCTCTCCGATCCGAAGTGCATCGAGTTCATGAAGAGCTGGCTGGATACGCCGGGGCGGCTGCAGCCGTCGGTAGCGAACAAGGCGCGCGAATGGATCAGCGGTAGCGGCGATCAGGAGCTCGGCGATTGGGACATTTCGCGCGACGCGCCGTACTTCGGCATCCCGATCCCGGATGCGCCCGGCAAGTACTTCTATGTGTGGCTGGACGCGCCGATCGGCTATCTCGCCTCGCTCAAGAACTACTTCGACAGCGGCAAGGCGCGCGCCAACGGCGAGCCGCGCAGCTTCGAGGAATTCCTGGCCGCGCCCGATACCGAGCAGATCCACGTCATCGGCAAGGACATCATCTACTTCCACACGCTGTTCTGGCCGGCGATGCTGAAGTTCGCGGGCCGCAAGGTGCCCGATCACGTTTACGTGCACGGCTTCATCATGCTCGGCGGCGCGAAGATGTCGAAGTCGCGCGGCACCGGCCTGAGCCCGCTGCGCTACCTCGAGCTCGGCATGAATCCGGAATGGCTGCGCTACTACATCGCGGCGAAGCTCAACGCGAACGTCGAGGATCTCGAATTCAATCCCGACGATTTCGTGGCGCGCGTCAACAGCGATCTGGTCGGCAAGTACGTGAACATCGCGAGTCGCACTGCGGGCTTCGTCGCGAAGCGCTTTGGCGGGCGGCTCGGCCGCGTCGCAAATGCGCCGCTCCTCGACAAGGTGCGCGCGGCTTCGCAGACCATCGCCACGTACTACGAGCAGAGAGAGTTTGGTAAGGCACTGCGCGAGATCATGGAAGCCGCCGATGCGGCGAACGCCTACATCGCGCAACACGCTCCGTGGGATCTCGCCAAGGATCCGAAGAACAATGCGCTGCTGGAAGAGGTGTGCACGGTCAGCCTCAACGTCTTCCGGCTGCTCACGCTGTACCTGAAGCCGGTGCTGCCGAAAGTCGCCGAGTCGGTCGAACAGTTCCTGCGCATTCCGCCGCTGCAATGGCGCGACGCGCAGAACCTGCTCGAAGATCACGTCATCGGCGCGTATGAGCACCTCATGACGCGGGCCGAGCCGAAGCAACTCGACGCATTGCTCGGTCTCGACGACGCGCCTGCGAAGCCTGACGCGAAGGCGCCGGCCGCGGCGCCCGCGGCTGCGCCAGGCAATGGCGAAGTGACCGTCGAAGACTTCGCGAAGCTCGACTTGCGCATCGCGAAGATCGTCGCCGCGGAAGCCGTGGAAGGTGCCGACAAGCTGCTGAAGCTGACGCTCGACCTGGGCGAGGGTCAGCGCACGGTGTTCGCCGGCATTCGCTCTGCGTATTCGCCGGAGCAGCTGCCCGGCCGCATGACGCTGGTGCTCGCGAATCTCAAGCCGCGCAAGATGCGCTTCGGCGTGTCCGAAGGCATGGTGCTCGCGGCGGGCCCCGGCGGTAAGGACATCTTCCTGCTGGCGCCCGATGCGGGCGCGACGCCGGGGATGAAAGTGAAGTAGCCAGTCATGGTTGCTCTGCTCATGGTGCTGTTGAGCAGCGTGCTGGTCACGACAGTCGTGCTCGCGCACATGCCGCAGTGGCGCCCGTTCGTCGCGCCGACGGATATCTTCGGCGGCGCACGCGTCATCGCGATCGTCTGTCTCGTCGCCATTCCTGTCGTGGCTCTGCTCGGCTGGCTGCTCGCGCGATTCGTGCTCGCACCGTGGCATCTCGACTACCTGCGCACACCGGTGCTCGTTGCCGTGGTGCTGATCGTCGTGCCGCTCCTGGACGTCGCGCTGCGGCGCCGTCACGCAATCCTGCCGCAGCAGCCAGGCTTCGCGCTGGTGATGAGCACGAATACCGCTCTGCTCGGAATCGCGCTCATCACAGACTTGCGAGCGGCGACCTTTGGCGTCGCTGTCCTGCTCGCAATCGGCGGCGCAGTAGCGCTTGCGCTGCTACTGGTCGCCTTTGCAGCGTTGTATGAAAGGCTGCAGCACGCGGACGTTCCAGTTGTGTTTCGCGAAGCGCCGCTCGCGCTCATCACGGCTGGAATCATGGCGCTCGCCTTCATGGGCTTCAGCGGCTTGATCCAGGAATAGCCATGCTGCCGGCGCTGCTCACAATGGTTGCATTGGCTGCCGCAGCAGGCGCTGCAGCCGCTCTGGCGACGCGGCGCTCGAGCGAGGACCGGCAGCGTCTGATCGACGAGATCGATGCGTTGCTGCCGCAGACTCAATGCGGTCGCTGCACATTCTCGGGCTGCCGCCCTTACGCGAGCGCACTCGCCAATGGTGAAGCCGACATCAATCAGTGCCCACCCGGCGGTAACGCCACAGCGACGGCGCTGGCGAAACTGCTCGGCCGCGAGGCGAAGCCCGTGGATCCTCGCTACGGCAGCGTGCCCGCTCATCCGCTCGTCGCCTGGATCGACGAATCCGCGTGCATCGGCTGCGTCAAATGCATTCAAGCGTGCCCGGTCGATGCCATCGTCGGCGCGTCGCGCTTCATGCACACCGTCATCGCCGCGCAGTGCACCGGTTGCGAGTTGTGCATTCCGCCCTGCCCCGTCGACTGCATCGTGATGCGCCCGGCATCGACCTGACCATGGCTAAGCCCGGAGTGCGCGGCGGACTGCGGCTCGATGCTCACAAGGAGCGCTCGACCGCGCAGGCGCTGCGCCCGGCGAGCCCGGTCGAGAAGCTCATCCTGCCGCTCGATCAGCACGCGGGCGCGCCCGCCGTACCGCTGATCAAACCCGGCGAGCGGGTCTTGCGCGGACAACCGATCGCCGAGCCGGGTGGCGCAATCAGCGCGTGGCTGCATGCGCCGACGTCGGGAACAGTTGCGGCGATCGAGCCGCGGCCCGCACCGCATCGGCTCGGAGCCCCTTCGCTGAGCATCGTCGTTGCGAACGACGGTCGCGATGAACGCCACGGGGAATCTACGCAAACGCCTTTCGAGCAGCAGTCGCCCGAGCAACTGCGTGAGCTCATTGCCCGCGGCGGAATCGTTGGGCTCGGCGGCGCTGTCTTTCCGACCGCCGCGAAATTGAGCAGCGCCGTTCGCGGCCATGACCTGCGACTGCTACTGAACGGCGCCGAGTGCGAGCCGTACATCAGCTGCGACGACATGTTGATGCGCGAACGAGCGCACGATGTCGTGTTCGGGGCGCGCGTCCTTTTGCACGCGCTGACGGCGCAGGTCTGCGTGATCGCAATCGAAGACGACACGCCGCAAGCAGCCGCAGCCCTCGAGGCAGCAATCGCCGACGCGCATGACGGGCGCATTCAGCTGCGACGCGTGGCGAGCGACTATCCGGCTGGTGGCGAGCGACAGCTGATCACCGCAGTCTTCGATGTCGAAGTGCCGTCCGGCGGACTGCCTGCAGACGTCAATACCGTGTGCCTGAACGTGGGGACGGCGGCTGCCGTCACGTATTGGATCCGCGATGCCCTGCCACTCACGAGCCGCATCGTGACGGTCACAGGCGACGGCGTGCTCGAGCAACGCAATCTCGACGTGCCGCTCGGTACGCCGCTGGCTGCGTTGATCTACGACTGCGGCGGCTACACGAGCCGGATGTCGCGACTCATCATGGGCGGCTCGATGATGGGCCAGGCGCTGCCGCACGCCGACATGCCGGTGATCAAGGCGACCAATTGCCTCATCGCCGCTTCCGCATTGGATCTCCAGCCGCGCGCAGCGGAGATGCCGTGCATTCGCTGCGGCAACTGCTCCGAGGTTTGCCCCGCAACGCTGCTGCCGCAACAGCTCAATTGGTACGCATTGGCTCGCGATCTCGATGCGCTCGACACTTACGGGCTGCTGGACTGCATCGAATGCGGCTGCTGCGACTACGTGTGCCCGAGCCAGATTCCGCTCGCCGAGCGCTTTCGTGGTACGAAGCCCGCGTTGAACGAGCGGCTCGCCGCGAGCAGCACCGCCGACGCAGCCCGCGCGCGTTTCGAAGCGAGGACGGCGCGGCTCGAGCGGATCGAGAGCGAGCGGCTCGCGGCCCTCGCGAAAAAACGTCAGGAGCTTGCGAAGAAATCGCCGTGAGTGCACCGCTGCCATTCGCCACCGCACCGGCTCCGCACGTCGTCGCTCCGAGCAGCGTCGCGCGCGTCATGCGTCAGGTGCTGTACGCGCTGGTGCCGACGGTTGCCTTGCACGTCGTGTTCTTCGGCCCGGGGTTGTTGATCCAGATCGTGCTCGGCGTCGTGACGGCGCTTGCTGCCGAAGCCGCAGCGTTGCGCCTGCGCGGCAAGCCGCTGCCGCCGTTCCTGCTCGACGGCAGCGCAATCATCACGGCGGTGTTGCTCGCGCTGTGTCTGCCGCCGCTCGCGCCGTGGTGGCTCGTCGTCAGCGGTGTCGCCTTCGCAATTCTGCTGGCCAAGCACCTGTTCGGCGGGCTCGGCGCGAATCCATTCAATCCGGCAATGGTCGGTTACGCCGTGCTGCTCGTTTCATTTCCGGCGCGCCTGCTGCAGTGGCTGCCGCCGAACGTTGCGGGCTTCGAGCCGGCCTCGTTGTCGTTCCTGCAGACGCTCACGACGATTCTCACCGGCACGCCGCCCGCGCAATTCACCTGGGATGCCATCACCTCGCCGACACCGCTCGACGCGCTGCGCACCGATCTCGCGCTCGGCATGACGATGGGCGAAGCGCACGCGAACGCACTGTTCAGCGCATTCGGCGGCAGGGGCTGGGAATGGATCAATCTCGCGACGCTGGCGGGCGGCGGCTGGCTGCTCGCGCTGCGGATCATCCGCTGGCAAATCCCGGTCGCGATGCTCACCGCGCTGTTCGTCTGCGCGTCGATCATGTCGGCCGCGGACCCGGGCGCGTACGCGGGGCCCCTGTTCCACCTGACGTCCGGCGCGAGCATGCTCGGCGCGTTCTTCATCGCGACCGATCCGGTCTCCGCGGCAACCAGTCCGCGCGGCAAGCTGATCTACGGCGCCGGCATCGGCGTGCTCACATACGTCATCCGCACGTGGGGCGGCTATCCCGACGGCGTCGCGTTCGCGGTGCTGATCATGAATCTCGCGGTGCCGCTGATCGATCGCTACACCATTCCGCGCATTTATGGCCACGCCCGCTAAACCCGTACTGACGCTGGCGGTCATTGCGGCCGTGCTCACCGCGCTGGTGGCGCTGGTCGCGAGCTTCACGCGCGAGCGCATCGCCAGCAACGAGCAGGCGTGGATCAGGCAGCGTCTCGATGCGCTCGTTCCGCCGGCGACGCACGACAACGATCTGCTGGCCGATTCGATCTCGGTCACGGCACCGGACCTGCTCGGCTCAGCGCAGCCGGTGAAGATCTACCGCGCACGCCGCGCCGGTGCACCGGTCGCCGCAGTGCTGCGGCCGATTGCGCCGGACGGCTATCGCGGGCCGATCGAGCTGCTCGTGGCGATCGGCCAGGACGGCCGCCTGATCGGCGTGCAGGTGATCCGTCACCAGGAAACACCCGGCCTCGGCGATGCGTTCGAATCGCGCGACGTGCACTGGCTCGATCGCTTTCGCGGCCGCTCGCTGACGGATCCGCCGCCGCCGCGCTGGACCGTGCGGCGCGACGGCGGCGACTTCGATGCCTTCACTGGCGCGACGATCACACCGCGCGCGATCGTCAAGGCCGTGCGCAACGCGCTCGAGTACTATCAACGCAACAGTCAGCGGATCTTCGAACAACCGACGCAATGAGCGCCCGCAGGTCTCACAAGTTCGGCAGCACGGCGCAGCTCATCGCTGTCTGCCCGCTGCTCGCGATGAGCGACACGGTCGCGAACGCTCTCGGTATCGGCGTCGTCGTGCTGATCGTCGTGCCGCTCGCCACCGTATTGCTCAGTCTCCTGCGGACACGCCTGACGAGCGAAACCGCGCTCGCGGCAAGCATGCTGACGATCGCAGCGCTGGTCGCCTGCGTCGAGCTGCTGCTGAGCGCATTCTTCAGCGAGCTCAGAACCTCGCTCACGCTGTTCGTGCCGCTGATCGTGTCGAACCTGATCGCCGTTCAGCACCTGCAAGCGAGCGACGAAAGCTTCGGCGAGGCATTCGCTGGCAGCGTGCGGATCGCCATCGGCATCGCCGTCACTCTGCTGCCGCTCGGGTTTGCCCGCGAGCTCGTCGGCCGCGGCTCGTTGCTGCACGACGCCGGCAACCTGCTCGGAGCCCGGTGGGCGGAGTTGAGCGTGTTCCGTGTCGACATGGGATTCCTGCTCGCGATGCTGCCGCCCGGTGCCTTCATCTCGTTCGGGCTGCTGCTCGCCGCTCGCAATTGGCTCACCCAGCGTCGCTCATGAACAAGAAGAAGGTCGCCGCGATCTTCGCGCGCCTGAAGTCGCTCAACCCGAAGCCGACCACCGAACTGGAATACAGCACGCCGTTCGAGCTGCTCGTCGCCGTGATTCTCTCGGCGCAGGCGACCGACAAGAGCGTCAACCTCGCGACGCGCACGCTGTTCAAGCACGTGAACACGCCGCAGGCAATTGCCAAGCTCGGTATCGAGGGTCTCTCGAACTACATCCGCACGATCGGCCTGTTCAACTCGAAGGCGAAGAACGTGATCGAGATGTGCCGCATCCTGCTCGAACAGCATGGCGGCGAAGTGCCGCAATCGCGCGAAGCGCTCGAAGCTTTGCCCGGCGTCGGCCGCAAGACCGCGAACGTGATTCTGAACACGGCGTTCGGGCAGCCGACGATCGCAGTCGACACGCACATCTTCCGCGTCGCGAATCGTACGGGCCTGGCGCCCGGCGAGACGGTGCGCGACGTCGAGGACCATCTGCTCAAAGTCGTGCCGCCCGAGTACCTGCACGACGCGCACCACTGGCTGATCCTGCACGGCCGCTACACCTGCGTGGCGCGCAAGCCGAAGTGTCCGGAGTGCCCGATCCTGGAGCTGTGCGAGTTCCGGGAGAAGACTCGCTCGGCGCCGCCGACCGCCGCGAAGAAGCAGACGCGACGGACGCGCTAGAATCGCGCCATGCCGTTTTTCGATAATCAATCGCGCGATGAGCTGCGTCGCGTGTACGTCGAGGCCTGGCGCAAACGCCGCGCGGGCCTGCCGGTCGAGCCGCTGGAAGCGCAGGTCGCAGATGTCATCGCGCTGCATCCGGAATACCACGCGGCGTTGGAACGCGGCGAAGATGCGCTCCAGCGCGACTACACGCCGGACAGCGGCCAATCGAACCCGTTCCTGCACATGGGCTTGCACCTCGCCGTGCGGGATCAGCTCGCGACCGACCGCCCTGCGGGCATTCGCCAGGCGTTCGCGACGCTCGCAGCGCGTCTCGGCTCGGAGCACGACGCCGAGCATCGCATCATCGAGTGCCTGGCCGAAGCGATGTGGCAAGCGCAGCGCACCGGACGGCCGCCGGACGAAGCCGCTTATCTGCAGTGCGTGCTGCGGCTGTGATAGATTTGCCGCCCGCCTCGGCGCCAGCTTCGAACTCTCCATGACTACGATCCGGCAGGACGACGTGATCCAGAGCGTCGCCGACGCGCTTCAATACATTTCGTATTACCACTCGCCCGATTTCATCCAGGCCATGGCCGCGGCCTACGAGCGCGAAGCGAGCCCGGCGGCGAAGGACGCCATCAAGCAGATACTCGTGAACTCGCGCATGTGCGCGCAGGGTCATCGCCCGATCTGCCAGGACACGGGCATCGTCACCGTGTTCGCACGCGTCGGCATGAACGTGCGCTGGGACGCGAGCATGAGCCTCGCGGAGATGATCAACGAAGGCGTGCGCCGCGCGTACAACCATCCCGACAACAAGCTGCGCGCCTCGATCGTCTCCGACCCGGCGTTCGATCGGAAGAACACGCGCGACAACACGCCGGCAGTGATCCACATGGACGTCGTGCCCGGCGACGAAGTCGAGATCGCCGTGGCCGCCAAAGGCGGCGGCTCGGAGAACAAGGCAGTCATGACGATGCTCAATCCGTCGGACTCGATCGTCGACTGGATACTCGAGACCGTACCGGAGATGGGCGCGGGCTGGTGCCCGCCCGGCATGCTCGGCATCGGCATCGGCGGCACGGCCGAGAAAGCGATGGTGCTGGCGAAGCAGTCGCTGTTCGAACCAGTCGATATTCACGAAGTGCGGGCGCGCGGCCCGCAGAACCGCATCGAAGCGCTGCGGCTGGAAATCCTCGACAAGGTCAACGCGCTGGGCATCGGCGCGCAAGGACTCGGCGGACTGACGACCGTGCTCGACGTGAAGATCAAGGATTACCCGACGCACGCCGCCTCGCTGCCCGTCGCGATCATTCCGAACTGCGCGGCCACGCGCCACGCGCATTTCGTGCTCGACGGCTCCGGGCCGGCGCAGCTCGATCCACCTGATCTCGATCTTTGGCCGAAGCTCACCTACGAAGCGGCGCCCGACTCGCGCCGCGTGAATCTCGACGCATTGACGCGCGAGGACGTTGCAGCGTGGCATCCAGGCGAGCGGCTGCTGTTGTCCGGCAAGATGCTCACGGGGCGCGACGCCGCGCACAAGCGGCTCGCGCAACTGATCGAGTCGGGCAAGCCGCTGCCCGCAGGCCTGGATTTCAAGAACCGGGTCATCTACTACGTCGGGCCGGTCGACCCAGTGCACGGCGAAGCAGTCGGGCCGGCGGGACCGACGACTGCGACGCGCATGGACAAATTCACCGAGATGATGCTCGGACGAACCGGCTTGATCGCGATGGTCGGCAAGGCCGAGCGCGGGCCCGAGGCAATCGCTGCGATCCGCAAGCACAAGGCGGCGTATCTCATGGCCGTCGGCGGCGCCGCCTACCTGGTGTCGAAGGCGATCCGCGCGAGCCGCGTCGTCGCGTTCGGCGACCTCGGCATGGAGGCGATCTACGAGTTCGAAGTGAAGGACATGCCGGTGACCGTGGCGGTCGACGCACGCGGCGAGTCGGTGCACGAGACCGGCCCGGCGGAATGGCGCGGCCGCATCAAGGGCATTCCGGTCAAGACGGCAGTCCAGTGACGGTCGAGTACGCGATTCTGCTGCCGCCGACGCTGCTGGCTTTTCTCACCGGCTTCGTCTGGCTGCGCATGGGATCGGATCGTCTGCGCGAGCTGCGCACGCGTCGCATCCATCCGCAGCAGGTCGCGACGGCGAAGCAGATGGGCGAGACCTTGCAGAACACTCAGTCCGCCGATCATTTCCGCAACTTGTTCGAAGTGCCGGTGCTGTTCTACGCGCTGTGCGGCTTTCTCGCGATCACGAAATTGACGACGTTGTTCCTGCTGGCATGCGCGTGGGGATACGTCGTGCTGCGCGCGGCGCACGCATACATTCACCTGACTCACAACAAGGTCGTGCGGCGCTTTCAGACGTTCGTCGCGAGCACGATCGTGCTGTACGTGATGTGGGGCATCTTCGCCATCCGGCTGGTGATTGCGAGCTAATCGGTCGGCAGCTTGTAGTCCAGGAACTGCTGGCGGAGTTGCAGCTTGCTGAGCTTGCCGGTCGCGGTGAGCGGCAGCTTGTCCACGAACACGACGTCGTCCGGGATCCACCACTTCGCGACCTTGCCGAGATAGAACTCGAGCAGCTCCTCGCGCGTCGCCGACGCGCCCGCCTTCAGCACCACCACGAGCATCGGCCGCTCCTGCCACTTGGAGTGCGGAATCGCGATCGCGGCAGCCTGCGCCACAGCCGGGTGCGCCAACGCGAGATTCTCCAGCTCGATCGAGCTGATCCACTCGCCGCCGGACTTGATGACGTCCTTCGTCCGATCGGTGATCTGCATGTAGCCGAGCGGGCAGATCGTCGCGACGTCGCCGGTGTTGAACCAGCCGTCGGCTTCGAACGCCGCGTCGTTGTCGCGACGGTAGTAGCTCGACGCGATCCACGGTCCGCGAACCTTCAATGCGCCGAACGCCTTGCCATCGCGCGGCAGCTCTTTGCCGTCATCGTCGGTGATCTTCAGCTCCACGCCGAACACCGTGCGACCTTGTCGCGCGCGCAGCGCGTCGCGCTCCGCAGCCGGCAGCTGCGCGGCCTCGGGCGACATGCAACGGATCGTGCCGATCGGGCTCATCTCGGTCATGCCCCACGCCTGCACGACTTCGACGCCACGCTCGCGCAGCTGATTCATCAGCGTGATCGGCACGGCGGAGCCACCGGACAGCACTCGTTGCAAGCTGTCGATGTGCTTGCCGGTCTTTTCGAGATACGCGATCAAGCCTTGCCAGACCGTCGGCACGCCGGCGGCAAACGTCACCTGCTCCGACTCGATCAGCGCCTGCAAGGTTTCCGGATCGCCCATCTTCGGCCCGGGGAACACCAGCTTCGCGCCGACCATCGCGCAGCCGTACGGCAGTGCCCAGGCGTTGACGTGGAACATCGGCACGACCGGCAGGACGACGTCCGCTCCGGCGAGGCCCATCGCATCCGGCAGCGCGGCCGCGTAGGTGTGCAGCAACGTCGAACGGTGACTGTAGAGCACGCCTTTGGGATCGCCGGTCGTTCCCGACGTGTAGCAGAGCGAGCTGGCGGTGCGCTCGTCGAACTCCGGCCACTCGAATCGATCCGACTCGGACGCGATCAACGACTCGTAGCTGCGGGCGCGCGGCAGCGACGTCGCCGGCATGTGCGCGTCGTCGGTGAGGATCACATAGCCTTCGAGCTTCGGCAGCCGCGGCTGCAGCTTCTCGAGCATCGGCACGAACGCGGGATCGAGGAACAGCCAGCGATCCTCGGCGTGATTGACGATGTAGGCGATCTGCTCTTCGAACAGCCGCGGATTGATCGTGTGGCAGACGAAGCCCGAGCAGGACACGCCGTAGTAGATTTCGAAGTGCCGGAAGTCGTTCCACGCCAGCGTCGCGACCCGGTCGCCCTGCTGCAGGCCGAGGCGCTGCAGAGCGTTGGCGAGCTTGCGCGAGCGCGCGAATGCCTCGCGAAACGTATAGCGGTGGCGCGGATGGTCCGCGGTGATCGAAACGATCTCGCGGTTGGGATGCTGGAGCTCTGCGTGCCGCAGGATCGCGCTGATCAGCAGCGGCCGATCCATCATCTGTCCGAACATGGAGTCCCCCCGGGGCTAGCCCCCCCGGCAAGGCTACCGCGTGCTGACGGGCGTGGCGAGCGAGGCGGCGTTGGGGATGGCCGGCGGACTGTCTCCGGCGATCACCGCCCGGGAGTGCCCGCTTTCGGCAGGCTCCGCGGGTGCGTCGCCGAAGCCGTACTGCACGACGATGCGCGCAATGTGCGGATGCTCGCTGCTCCACTGCATGAAGTTCACGCACACGGCCTTGAGCTCGTTGCCCTGCGCGTACTCGAACGACTTGCCCGTGAAGCGGGCACCGCCGAGATCCTGTTCCAGCGTCGCCTTGTGAGATTCCCAGGGCTGCTGGACGGCGTCGGGCTGCGCGAACAGCTCGATGCCATCGATGCGGGCATAGGCGGGCACAGTGCCGCACAGAGCGATGCGCTGCGCATCGGCCTCGGCGCACGCCGTTGCGGCGTCCGTGCGCCGGCAGGCCGGCACGTAGGCGATCGATTCGGCCGTGTCCGCGGCACCTTCTCCGTCCATGGAGATCGGCATCACCGCGCTGGCCGGCTGCGCTGCCGCCGGATCGGGGCTGTGCGCCTGGTCGCGACCTTGCGCGATCAGCGACCGTAGGTCCTTCAGCTCATCGCGCATGGCACGCAGATCCTCGCCATTGCGCTGCTTGAGGAATTCGGAATAGAGAAAGCCGCCCGCCGCCGACGCGGTCATGAGCGCGAGGATCGAGAGGACCGAGCGCGCGGTCGTGCCCTTCTTCTGCCGGCTGTTGTCGACCTTGCTGCGCGAGCGCCAGGCCATGACCAGCGGGAACAACGCCGCCGACACGGTCGCTATCGCGCCGATCATCGCCGCCAGGATCGTCTCGGAAAGTCCCATGAAAGTTTGTCCGTTATGTCTGCTGCCAGCCGCCGGACTGTACTGGGTCACACTTCCTTCGCTCCCGTACGCAGTTGGCAGTTCCTGTCGACGGGCCGTTATGTAAATGGAACTGCAACCTCGACGCGCTCAACTCCGCCCGGCGCGTGCCGTTACACCACCCAATTGCCGTGCTCCGGACGACCTCATGGGTCCGTGCCCGGCTCAGAAGTCGAGTGGGTCGAGTGGAGTAAGCAATGTCGGGCAGCGCCAGCCAGAACAGTCGGGTGATCCTCGCCGTGGACGATTCCGCGTCGATGCGGCAGATGGTGCGCTTCACCCTGGAAAGCGCCGGCTATCGCGTGGTGCAGGCCGTCGACGGCGTCGAGGCGCTCGACTACGCGAAGAACAGCACGGTCGACCTGGTGCTGACGGACGTCAACATGCCGCGCATGGACGGCATCACGCTGGTGCGCGAGCTGCGCGGGTTGAGCACCTACAAATTCACGCCGATGCTGGTGCTGACCACCGAATCCGGCCAGGACACCAAGCAGCGCGGCAAGCAGGCGGGCGCCACCGGCTGGATCGTCAAGCCGTTCAGCCCCGAGCAATTGTTGTCGACCATCGCGCGGGTGCTGTGAGAGCTCGTCTCATGGACTTGTCGAAGCCTGTGCCGAATTCGAGCGAATCGACCGACGACACGGTCATGATCCGCGTTTCGAGCTGGACGCCGGAACAGCAGATCGCGCGCCTGCTGTCGCTGTGCGAAGCGCAGATGGAATCGGCGCTGTCGGAATCGGACGTCGCGGTCGAAGCGCTGGTCAAATCTTTCGCCGGGCTGATCGAAGCCGGCCAGGCGCTCGGCTCGATCAACGAGAAAACGCCGGAGGCCGGCGCGAGCGATCTGGCGGGACAGTTGGACGCGCTCAAGAAGCAGACGGCGGCGGCCATCGTCGCCTTCCAGTTCTACGACAAGCTGACGCAGCGCCTCGGTCATGTGCGCTACAGCCTCTCGGCGCTCGCGATGTTCGTCTGCGACAGCGCCAAGACCAGCGAGCGCGATCAGTGGAAACGCATGTTCGCGACGTTGCGCCGCCTGTATCGCACGGAAGAAGAGCGCCAGCTCTTCAAGATGATGGTCGAAGGCGCGAGCGCCGAAGAGGCGCGCGAGCACATCCAGCAGTCGACGCTCACGCTACGAACGGCGCCGACCGGCGAGATCGAGATCTTCTGAAACTGCGACGCGCTGCAAAGTGCGCATGTGACAGAACATCGTAGTCTGCGCCGCATCGCCGTAGGGAACTGGACTAGCCGCTTTCTAGGCTGAGACCTGCGTCGCGATACATCCCATACACGACTTCGCCCCGCGATCAGTGTGACCTGTAACACGGTCCCAAATCGCGCAAGGTCTATCGTGCATCGCAGGTCCGAAGATTTTTTCGCGCACTGGCCAACCGGGTGAGGCAGCGTGCGCAGCAGCCGGGAGGGGTTATGGTAATCGAGGCTAGGACGATAGTCGGAGCTGCAGGAGCTTTCGCAGTGGCCGGATTGGCGCTGTGGCTGCTCTCGCCGCCGGCCGAACAACCGACCAGACATGGCAGCGTGGAAGTGACGCAGGTTCAGGACAAGTCCTGGACGGTCGAGGTGAAGGACCTCGGCGCGGCCGACACGAAAGACACAGCGCGGACTGCGGCGAACCGCTAACGCTTCGTTCGCTTCTGGCATCATGGCCGGATGAGCGTCATCTACCTCATCCGGCATGGCCAGGCTTCTTTCGGCACGGATAACTACGATCAACTCTCCGCGGTCGGGCGCGAACAAAGCGCAATTCTCGGCAGCTACTTTGCCGCGCTTGGCGAACCGATCCACCGCATCTACACGGGCACGCTCGAACGGCAGCGCGAAACCGCGCAGCTGATCGCCGCCGCGCTGTCACCGAATCCACCGCCGCTGACCGTCGAACCCGCCTTCGACGAGTACGACAGCGAATCGATCCTGCACGCGTTCGCCGCATCGCTGACGCCGGCGCAGCTGCAGGAAGCCGGTTGGCCCGGCTTGCACACCGACCGCAGGCGTTTCCAGTTCTTCCTCGAGCGCGCGGCGCGCGCCTGGGTCGAGGCGCAGATCGTGGCCGAAGGCATGCTGCCGTGGCGCGGGTTTCATGGGCGCATCGTCGCTGCGATCGAGCAGATCATGCGGACCGAAGGCCGCGGCAAGACGCTGCTGGTGAGCACTTCGGGCAGCGTGATCGGCACGATCGTCGCGCACGTGCTCGGCCTCGCGAATCACATCGGCATCGAGCTGAACTGGGCCGTGCACAACGCCTCGATCACGCGGCTGATCTACAACGCCGACAAGATGTCGCTGTCGATGTTCAACGGCCTGCCGCATCTCGACCAGGAAGGCCGGCGGCAACTCATCACCTATCGCTGAGGTAGTCTTCTGGTCGAAAGCGGCCGAGGCCCTTTCGACAACGCCCGCCAAAAGGCGCGGCTTTTGTCGGGCTACCAGCCGAGCGCGCGCTTGCGCTGCTCCACCGCGCTCGGCTCTTCGAGCGACGGGCCGAGCTGGTGCAGGATGCCGTTGTCGAGCCCGTAGATGAGGCTGTGAACCGCCACTCGCTGGCCGCGCGACCACGCGTCCTGCAGCAGCGTCGTCTCCGCGACGTTGATCGCCTGCGACAGCACGTTGAGCTCGCACAATCGCATCATGCGAGCGTGCTCGTCCGCCAGCTTGGCGAGGTCGTCGCGATTGCGGTTGCGCACGTCCTGCACGTGGCGCAGCCAGTTGTCGATCAAGCCCAGCTTGTCGTCGCGCATCGCCGCGGCGACACCGCCGCAGCCGTAGTGGCCGCAGACGATGATGTGACGGATGTTCAGCACGTCGACCGCGAACTGGATGACCGACAGGCAGTTCAGGTCGCTGTGCACGACCACGTTCGCGACGTTGCGATGGACGAAGATTTCGCCGGGCAGCAGCCCCAGGATCTGGTTGGCCGGCACGCGGCTGTCCGAGCAGCCGATCCACAAGTAGCGCGGCGCCTGCTGCCGCGCCAGCCGCGCGAAGAAGTCGGGGTCGGAGCTCGTCATGAGATCCGCCCACGATCGATTGCGCTCCAGCAGTGTATCCAGCGACGGGTGGTCGGTAGTCATCTGCGCCTTTATATATCCCGGCGCGCATTGTAACTGCAGCGCAGGACCTGCACCGTAGTTCGTGCATGTCGGCACCGACACGTCGCTGCGGCGAGGTGCAAGGCGAGAACCGGCCATTTCGTGCCGAGCACTTACGCCTTGCGCACTTCGCAACTTCAAACAACGACGTGGAGGTCTGTCATGCTTCGCAGAGCACTGCTGCCCGCTTTGGGGATATCTCTCGCCATGCTCGCCGCCGGAGTTACCGCCGGCGACCGGCATCGCACGATCCGCG
The DNA here is from genome assembly GCA_035275145.1 of Steroidobacteraceae bacterium. GTDB lineage: Bacteria > Pseudomonadota > Gammaproteobacteria > Steroidobacterales > Steroidobacteraceae > Steroidobacter. The sequence goes on from DATENH010000212.1 coordinate 16,291, forward strand.
CGTTTGCCGAGCTGGTCCCGGCGAACGAGGTTCCATCGGTCTCGTCCGGCGCCCACGGCTTCTTCAAGGCGACGATCGATCGGGACAATCAGACGATTTCTTATGAGGTGAGTTACGAGGGGCTGGAGGCCGCGACCACTCAGTCCCATATCCATTTCGGTCAGCGCCACACGCTCGGCGGTGTCAGCGTGTTCCTGTGCGGGAACCCCCCGACAGTGCCGCCCGCGCCATTCCCTGCCCCGCCCGCTTGCCCTGACTCCCCGGCAACAGTTACAGGGACGCTGACACCGGCGAATATCGTCGGCCCGAACGGTCAGGGCATCGCACCCTCCGTCAACGGGGTCAACGAGTTCGACGAGCTGGTCGAAGCGATTCTGAACGGCGATACCTACGCCAACGTGCACTCCGCGAAGTTCCAGGGCGGCGAGGTGCGCGGCCAGATCCGCACTGACGAAAGACACGGGAAGCACTGAACGAACGGCCAACGCGTCGGCCCGGACATCGCCGTATACTCGCGCAGGGAGACTTGCGCGGATGCGGCGATGTTAGCGCGTAGGACCAGTGTCACTGGCATCGTATCGGGAGCGATGCTCGGCTGCCTATTGCCCGCATTGCCCGCTGCTGCCGGCGACGTGAGCGGCTCGGTCGGAATCACGACCGACTACATCTACCGCGGCATCTCGCAGACCGACGGCCAGCCTGCCGCCCAGGCCGGCGTACAGTTCCATTCGTCCACGGGATGGAACGCCGGCATGTGGGGCTCGAGCGTCGATTTCCAGAACGGGGCCGAGATGGCCTACGAGCTCGATCTGCAGGGCGGCTACTCCTGGCAACTGAATCCCGACTGGTCGATGCAGCTCGGCGCCGTCCATTACGCCTATCTGAACGATCACGATTCCGGCTACGACTACGACGAAGTCAACGCGTCGGTCAGCTATCAGCAGCGGGCGACCGCCAGCATCTCCTGGTCGCCGAACACGTCGAAGCACACGTACTGGGGATCCATCTGGGACAAGCAGGCGCTCGCATACGAGCTCTCGGTGCTGCAGCCACTGCATCCCCGCTGGTCGCTATACGGAGGCGTGGGCTACTACGATCTGAGCGATCTCGTTGACACCGGTTACTGGTACTGGAGCGCCGGGCTCGCCTTCACCTGGCAGGGCATGCAGGTCGACCTGCAGCACATCGATACCGATTCCACGGCCCGGCGCCTGTTCGACAGCGGCGGCCGCTGGACGGCGGCCCTGACCTGGCGCTTCTGAACCGGACACCCCCTCCGGGGTACTCAATAGCAACGGCCACGGCTGCAAATGAACTCGGTGTCTTCCAGCGGTCATTCACTCAGTACCTCGGGCGGCAGTTCCTCGAATGCTCGCGAGCTCGAGCTGCTGCGCCAGGTTGCGGCGGGCGATAGAACGGCTTTCAAAGAGCTGTACCTGATCTATCACCGCCGGCTCGCTCGTTTCCTCATGCGAATGACCTCGCGTCACGACCTGATCGAGGAAGTGATCAATGACACCTTGTGGACCGTGTGGTTGAAGGCCGGAGACTTTCGCGGCGACTCGCTGGTCTCGACCTGGATCGTCGGCATCACCTACCGGCGCGCGCTCAAGGCGCTGCGCCGGCATGGAGCGCCGCGACCGATGCTGGTCGAGGAGGTCGCAGTTGCGCCGGACGCGCAACTGGAGGACGAGAATCGTCAGTGGCTCGGGCAGGCACTCGCGGAGCTGCCGCTCGAGCAGCGCATGGTGATGGAGTTCTCGTACCTGATGGGCCACTCCTGCGAGGAGATCGCGCAAATCATGCAATGCCCGGTCAACACGGTGAAGACGCGGATGTTCCACGCACGCGAAAAGCTGCGTCGCTCGCTGCCTCGCCTGGCCGGCGGTAACAAGTAAACCCTGCAATGACACACAGCGACCACATTGGACCCCACACTGGACCATTAGGCGCTCATGGCGAGTGCTGGAATCTATTGCCGTGGATCGCGAACGAAAGCGCCGCGGCCAAGGATATCGCGCAAGTCGAGGCGCATCTGCGCGACTGCCGCGAATGCCAGGAAGAGCTGGAATTCCAGCGTCAGCTGCGCAACGCGATCCGCGCCGAAGATGCGGTCGTGCTCGCGCCGCAGACCTCGCTGCAGAAGCTCATGCAGCGCATCGACACCGTCGAGGACCTCGACGACGACCACTTGGAAGCGGCACCTGCGGCGTCGGTTACGCCGATCGCGACTGCGCGGCGCGAGCCGGTGCGTTGGTCGCGCTGGTTGCCGATTGCAGCCGCAGTACAAGGCGTCGCGATCGCGGGCCTGCTGGGCGCATTGTGGCTGCAATCGCAAGCTCACAACGATCTCACCGCCCCCCGCTACGGCACGCTGACCACGCCGACGGCAACGGTGACGCGCGGGCCGGTGATTCGCGTCGTGTTCACCGGTGACGTCGCGCTCGAGGATGTGAATCGAGCACTGCGCTCGATCGACGCGCAGATCATCGCCGGGCCGAGTGAAGCCGGCGTCTACACGCTTGGGCTCGCAGCAGGCGCTGCCGACAAGTCCGACGTCGAGAAAGCGATCGCGCAGCTCCGTGCGGACCACCACGTCATGTTCGCTGAGCGTGCCGTAGCATCCGAGGCACCATGAAACGCCTGTGGCTCATCTGCGCCTGCGTCGGGTTGCTGGCTGGCTGCGCGATGTCGCGGAGCGTGCCGGTCGAACCGGCGATGGATTCCGATCCGTCGCGCTTCGTCGTCGTCACGCTGCGCAACGACGGGGCTCCATCGATCCCGCGCGCTGGCTCGACCGTGCGCGGCTACGAGCCGCCGCCGGCCTACTCGCTGGCGCCGGCTACGCGAGCCAGCGCCCAAGCAGTGGCGTCGACTTATGGTCTGCGCGAAATCGCAGCGTGGCCCATTGGCTTGCTCGGTATCCACTGCATCGTGTACGAGCTGCCGGTCGGTGCCGACCGCAACACCGCGCTCGACCGATTGCGCCATGACAGCCGGGTGGAGTCGGCGCAGCCGTATCAGGCGTTCTCGACGCTGACGAACGACACCGGCGCAGCGACGAGCGATCCGTACCGGCCGCTGCAGAAAAATCTCGACATCATGGATGTCACCGGCGCGCACCTGTGGTCGCGCGGCGAAGGCGTGCGCGTCGCGATCATCGATACCGGCGTCGACACGACGCATCCCGATCTGGCCGGGCGCATCGTCAAGCAGGAGAACTTCGTCGACGGCAGCAAGAGCGGTCCTGATCGTCACGGCACGGCAGTCGCGGGCGTGATCGCTGCGGTCGAGAACAACAGCCAGGGGATCGTCGGCGTCGCACCGGACGCGCGGCTCTATGCTCTGCGCGCGTGCTGGCCGACGCCGCGCGACGATTCTCGCGCGACGTGCAGCACGCTGACGTTGGCGAAGGCGATCTCTGCCGCGATCGAGGCACGCATCGATATCGTCAATCTCAGTTTGACGGGGCCCGCCGACCCGCTGCTCACGCGGCTGGTCGAAGTGGGTCTGCGCCGCGGTATGGTGTTCGTCGGCGCCACGCCACCGAACAGCGAGGGCAGCGTCTTCCCTACTGGAATTCCAGGCGTGATCGGCGTGGACGCTGCGGGCGCCAAGGCGTCAGCGGATTCGGTGTTGTTCGCTCCGGGAAACGAAGTGCTGACGTTGGTGCCGGATGGACGCTACGACTTCCTGTCCGGCAGCTCGCTGGCGGCGGCCAGTGTGTCGGGCGGGATTGCTCTGATGCTTGCGCGTGACCGCAATCTGCGAGCCGAAAACGCGCGTGATTTGCTGGCGCGCTCGAGCCGCAAGGTGGCCACGGCGCAGGGCGATACCGCGAGCGTGAATCTGTGCGCGGCGATGGCTGCGCTGATGCACCAGGGCGAATGCAAAGAAGAATGATGATGTCAGGCTGAAGCCTGACATCCGGGCGATGGTGTAAAGTCCCTCCGCTCTCACACCATCACCAGAAGGATTCCCGCGTGCCGTTGAATGTCCGCGCGGCTGTCGTGCACGGCACGAATCAGCCATTCGTCATCGAAGAAGTGCAGCTGGAAGGCCCGCGCGCCGGCGAAGTGCTCGTCCAGGTGAAGACGACCGGGCTGTGCCACTCCGATCTGCATGCCTACGAAGGCAAAGTCCCGTGGCAATTTCCGGCGATTCTCGGGCACGAAGCGGCGGGCGTCGTCGTCGAATGCGGACCGGGCGTCACGCAATTCAAAGTGGGCGATCACGTCATTCCTTTCCTCATTCCACATTGCGGAAAGTGTGCGTTCTGCCATTCGCCGAAGACCAACCTGTGTGTCGAAGCGTTCGCGCGCCTGCGGCCGCGCGAGAGCCGCTTCTCGCTCGGCGGCAAACCCGTCACGCAGCTGTGGGGACTCGGTACGTTCGCCGAATACACGGTGCTGCCCGTGGACACGATCGCGAAGGTGCGCGACGACGCGCCGTTCGACCCGATCTGCTACATCGGCTGCGGCGCGACGACCGGCCTGGGCGCGGCGTTGTTCGCAGCGAAGGTCGAGCGCGGCAGCTCGGTCATCGTGTTCGGACTCGGCGGCATCGGGCTCAATGTCGTGCAAGGCGCGCGCCTCGCCGGTGCGAAGACGATCATCGGCGTGGACACCAATCCCGATAAGGAATCGATCGCACGACGCTTCGGCGCCACGGAGTTCGTCGATCCACGCAAACACGAGAAGGTCACCAGCCATCTGATGAAGCTGACGGGCGGAGGCGCCGACTACACGTTCGAGTGCATCGGCATTCCGCAAGTCATGCGCCAGGCGTTCGAGTGCACGAATCCGGCCTGGGGCACGAGCTACGTGATCGGCGTCGCGCCGCACGGTGCAGAGGTCACGGCGCCGCCGGGCAGCTTGATGATGGGACGTCACTGGACCGGTTGCTACATGGGCGGCGCGCGCCTCGGCCGCCTGCCCGAGATCGTCGACTGGTACGTCGAGAAGAAGATCGACCTCGATTCGCTCGTCACGCATCGCCTGAAGCTCGAGCAGATCGGCGCGGGCTTCGAGATGATGAAGCGCGGCGAGTCGATCCGCTCGGTCGTCGTGCTCTGACCGTGACGCAGGAGCGCAGCCAGCCCGTCGTGCCGCGTCCAGCGGCTACCGTGCTGCTGTTGCGTGAGGGACGCGACACGGCGGAAGTGCTCGTCATCCGCCGGCACGAGAAGCTGGCGTTCATGGGCGGCATGTGGGTTTTCCCTGGCGGCTCGGTGTGCGCAGCGGATGCCTCATCTGCCGCCTTCGCACGAATCCCCGCTTCGTCGCAAACCAATTGTGCGCGGCTCGCGACGTTGCACGGCGCGCCGCTGGATGCGATGGAGTGTCTGGCGCTAGCGGTCGCGGCTTGCCGCGAAACGTTCGAAGAAACCGGCGTGCTGCTTGCGAGCGACACTGCCGGTGCTCCATGCGACGGCGACCTCACTGCACGCTTACAGGAACGGCGACGCGCGATCGCCTCGCAACCTGAATCGTTCGCGCAGTTGCTCGAAGCGGAGAATCTATTTCTACGCGTCGAACGGCTGGTGTACTGGGCGCACTGGATCACGCCGTCGGTGGTTCCGCGGCGTTTCGATACGCGCTTCTACTTAGCGCCGGTGCCTTCCGACCAAAACGCCGTCATCGACAGCACGGAAACAGTCGATCACGCCTGGATGAGCCCAGCCTCGATCGTCGCCGCGGCATTGACGGGCGATATGCCGGTTTCACATCCGACGCTCTACAACCTGATGGAGCTCGATGCGAGCCTGCAGCAGCACCGCTCGTTGCAAGACTTACTCGCTGCTGAGGCGCAGCGACGCGTGCCCGCAATCCTGCCGAAAATGATCCACGAAGAACAAACCGCAATGGTGCTGCCGTGGGATCCTTTTTACCGGAAAGTCGTAGGAGAGAGCGCGCCGGAGCATCTAGAGTATTCGTCACGGTTACGCGCGCTGCCGTCTCGCATGATCGCGAAACGCTGAAGCTCCGCTGAACATTGCGAGACGATGAACGTGCGCAAGTCGGATGCTCACATGAAAAATATGGGTGGATACGTTTGCTCGCACCCGTAGAGTGATCGACGGATCGGGGGGGCCACGGTGGCCCCGCATACAACACTGCTATTCATACGGAGGTGGCAGAATGTCGCGTCGTCAACGACTACACGTTCCGGGAGGAACGTACTACGTAGTCCAGCGGGGCAGTACGACTCGCCCCATCTTCTCCCAGCACCAGGATTACCAGCTTTTCGAACGTCTGCTCGCGACAGCGCTGCGCCGGACCGGCGCGCGTCTGCACGCATACTGCTGGACGCCGGACGCGATTCACATCGCGTTGCAGATCGATAGCGTTTCCGTCGGGCGATTCATGCAGGGAATCACCAGTCGCTACGCGCGCAGCATCCATGAGCGCGCAGCGGAGTCGGGACACTTCTTCCGCCAGCGCTACAAGGCGATCCTGATCGATCCGGATGCGTACCTGCTGAAACTGGTGCGCTACATCCACCACTTGCCGGTCATCGACGGCCTGAGCGCCGATCCCGGCGCGTATCCGTTCACGAGTCACGGCGCGTATCTCGGCAAGGGCGAGATCGCCTGGCTGACGACGCGCACGGCAATGCGACTCATGAGCGGTTGCGACCAGAACAGCGAGTACGCCGAATACATGGCGGTCGCGCCGGCGCAGGAAGAGCGGACGCTGTTCGAGCACGGCAGCAAGCACGACGCACGCATCGTGGCGAGTCCGGAGTTCCTCGAGAACCTGCCACGCCATCTGCGCGTCTATCGCAGCAAGCTCACTCTGGAGCAGATCATCCAGACCGTGACGTGTCGCCTCGGCGTCGATCGCGAGCACGTGCTCTCGAACTCGCGCCAGCGCGAAGTCACGCTGGCACGCGCCCTCATCGCCTGGTACGCGACCGAGCGACGCGTGGCAACGTTGAGCGAAGTTGCGCGCTATCTGCGTCGCGACCCGTCGACGCTGTCTGTGGCCGTGAGCCGCTATCGTCTGTGCCGGCCGGAGCTGTTCAAGCTGACGGCGCTGCACGACGTCGTGCCGCTCGCGCGCATACAACTTCAAGTGTCCGAGCCGCAGTGGGAGGACGAGGTCGAGGAAGAGCCGGAGGAGGAGCTGTACTCGAACGCCAGCCGCGCGCCTGCACAGGTGTCGCGAGTCGGCGCCGGCCCTCGCCGCTGACCTTGCCGCTTCGCTGCCTGCAGGACGCGGGCAGCGAAGCGGGGCTGCACTTCAAACGTCTAGGAAAAACCTCGACGCGCGGCCCGAGCACCGCGAGCACGGGTCCGGCCGCCACCATGGCATGCGCCGGAAGCAGTCTTCGGTCCGCACAGCCGTCAGCCACAGCCCCGAATAGCTACAGAGCCTCGCGCAGGGCTTGCAGGGTTGTCCGCGGCGGCCTGGATGAGAAGCTTGCGTCTGGCGCGACATGCTCACGCCTCACGTGCTGCGTGCTCCGTTGCGACGTCCGCGCCGACGCTGGCCTCGCCCGGGTTGCACGTCGAGAACGTGGTGAACTGACCTTTCGGCAGGCCATGGGCATGCACGAACTCGACGTGCAGATGGAATGTCTCGGGATCCTGCGCCCCGGGATCGCCGTGCACCGGATGCCATTCCAGGTGTCCGGGCGGTCGTGTTGCGAATCTTGCGGAGACCGGCATGGAAGTTCTCCTTCGCGGTCAACCTGCCACAGCCCGCCGCCGCGCGAACCTCAGGGTCTGCCGCCGCGGGTTTGCTCGCGCCTGCCGGCAGAAGTGCAAATGCTTGCGAGCGCTGCAGTAATTCGAGCGCTGCGCTCCGCCGCGAGCGACGCGGCAGCGCCTGTGTCAGATCAAGTGTTGTTGGCTTGCCTGCTCGCCGCCGATCGCAGCAATTCGGCTCACCGAGCGAAACATATATTCCAATAAGCCAAGACTGTCACCGCACTGTCGACTTCGTTCAATCCTTTGCCGAATAGTCCTAACTACGCATATCCATAGATATATGCACGGAAACTTGCGCGA
>DATENH010000213.1:0-11082 GCA_035275145.1 Steroidobacteraceae bacterium
TCTCCAACCAACCATCTCTTGAATCGCCCAAGCACGCCGATCTGTCGCTCCGGCTCCGCGGCAGCGGGAGCGGCCGGCTCCGCAAACACAGGTGTGGCCGCACCGACCGGCGCCGAGGTCGACGGCAGAATCGTGGCGACCGCCGCAACTTCTTGCGGTGGCTTCTGGTCCTGCGCCGAACCCGGCTCGACAACTACAGGCGCCGTCGGCATCAGGTAACTGAGCTGCTTGTTCTCCGGCTGCTCGGTCTCGTCGTCGCGCACGCGCCTCAACGAGTAATCCGGCGTCTGCATGTTCGTGTTGGGAACGATGATCAGCTCAGCCGAGCTCTTGTCCTCGAGCTGCCGCAGCCACTCGCGCTTCTCATTGATGAGATACGTAGCGACTTCGACAGGCACTTGCGCGATGACGCGCGACGTACGGTCCTTGCGCAGCTCTTCGCCGATGAGGCGTAGCACAGCCAGCGCCATGGACTCGACGCTGCGAATGCTGCCGATGCCCACGCACCGCGGGCACACGATGTGGCTGGAATCCGAGAGAGACGGGCGCAGGCGCTGGCGCGACATCTCGAGCAGCCCGAAGCGCGACAGCCGGCCGATCTGGATGCGCGCGCGGTCCATCTTCATGGCATCGCGCAAGCGGTCCTCGACGTCACGCTGATTCTTTGGCGACTCCATGTCGATGAAGTCGATGACGATGAGGCCGCCAATGTCGCGGATGCGCAGCTGGCGTGCGATTTCGTCGGCCGCTTCGAGGTTGGTGTTGAGTGCCGTGGCCTCGATGTCGCTGCCACGCGTGGCGCGCGCCGAGTTGATGTCGATCGACACCAGCGCCTCGGTCGGATCGATCACGATCGAGCCGCCGGAAGGCAGGTTGACCTTGTGGGAGTGCGCCGACTCGATCTGGTTCTCGATCTGGAAGCGCGTGAACAGCGGCACGCTGTCCTCGTACAGCTTCAGCTTACGCAGGCCCGCAGGCATGAAGCGCTGCATGTACTGCTGCGCCTCGTTGAACACCTCCTGGTTGTCGACCAGGATTTCGCCGATGTCGTCGGCGAGGTAGTCGCGCAGCGCGCGGATGATCGCCTTCGACTCCTGGTAGATCAGGAACGGCGCTGCCCGACCCTCGGCGGCTGCCGAGACGGCGGTCCAGACCTCCTTGAGGTTATCGAGATCCCACTGCAGCTCCTCGGCCGAGCGGCCAACGCCGGCGGTGCGGACGATCGCGCCCATGCTGTCGGGGATCTGTACCTGGTCGAGCGCCTCGCGCAGTTGCTCGCGGTCCTCGCCCTCGATGCGACGCGAGACACCGCCCGCGCGGGCATTGTTCGGCATCAGCACCAGGAAACGGCCGGCAAGACTGATGAACGTGGTGAGGGCGGCGCCCTTGTTGCCGCGCTCTTCTTTTTCCACCTGGACGATGACTTCCTGGCCTTCGTCCAGGAGCTCGCGGATGTTGCGGCCGCCCGGTGCCTGGCCGCCCTTGAAGTATTCCTTGGAAATTTCTTTCAGCGGCAGGAAGCCGTGGCGTTCCGCGCCGTAATCGACGAAGCACGCTTCGAGACTGGGCTCGATGCGTGTGAGGCGGCCTTTGTAGACGTTCGCTTTCTTCTGTTCGCGTGACGGTATTTCGATGTCGAGGTCGTAGATTTTTTGTCCATCAACCAGGGCGACGCGCAACTCCTCTTCCTGGGTTGCGTTGACGAGCATTCGCTTCATGAGACCCTTCTGAGTATTCGCAAAGGGCCGCGAGCTCACGCACGGCGGGCGGAAGCGCTGGACTTGAGGTGCGATCGGGAAACGAATTCATCCGATTGGTGCCTGGCGCGGACGCAGATGTCCGTCGCTCTTTATTCCATTCACTTTCTTGGCCCGCCCGTAGGCGCTGATGCGCGGCCGGACGATGGTCTGAGCAATCCCGTGACCGGAGCTTCGCGTGCCGACGTCGGCGCGACTGGAGCAGCTCAGGTGAGACAGATTCGAACAGAACCAACTAATATGCGGCGCCTCTTCGGGCTAGCCTTTGAGATGCCGCGGAAATCGCCGCGGAATATAACAGGGCATGCGCCGCCAATCAATGATCGATCAATAGGTTACGTGCATTTGCCAGTCAGGCCGGTCAGCTATGTCGAGGCGCAGGAAGGGGATGACGGCCAACGTCTCGACAACTTCCTGCTGCGCACCCTGGGCGGGGTCCCGCGCAGCCTGGTCTATCGCATCCTGCGAACCGGCGAGGTCCGGGTAAACGGCCGACGCGCCAAACCGGCGTATCGCTTGGTTGCGGGCGACAAGGTCAGGCTGCCGCCGCTGCAGGATGCCGGGCGCAAGCAGGACTCGGAGCCTGCCAAGACCCCATCCAAGTCGCTGCGGGAGTTCGTCTCGGCTGCCGTCATTCACGAGGACCGCGACCTGATCGTGGTCAATAAGCCGGCCGGAGTCGCCGTACACGGCGGCAGTGGCGTGAGCTTCGGTGTCATCGAGGCATTGCGCGCGACGCATCCCGAGCTCAAGGAAATCGAGCTCGTGCATCGGCTCGATCGTGAGACCAGCGGCTGCCTGCTCGTTGCAAAGCGGCGAGCGGTCCTGCGCGATCTGCACGCGCAGCTGCGCGAGCGCCAGATGGCGAAGCGCTACCTGGCGCTGGTTGCAGGTCGCTGGCCGTTCGGGACGAAGACGATCGATCTGCCGCTCAAGACCAACCTGAAGCAGGGCGGTGAGCGGGTGGTCCGCGTGCACAGCGAAGGTCAGCAGGCAGTGACGACGTTCAAGCCGCTCGAGCAGTTCGGCAAGATCGCGACGCTGCTCGATGTCGATCTCGGCACCGGCCGCACGCATCAGATCCGCGTGCACGCCGCGCACGCGGGTTACCCGGTCGCCGGTGACGAGAAATATGGGGATCGGGAGAAGGACGCGAAGCTGAGAGAGCGCGGTCTGACGCGCATGTTCCTGCACGCGGCGTCGCTGACGTTTCGGCGCGGGGAGGAGCCCTTCACGGTGACGGCACCGTTGCCGCCGGAATTGCAGGCCGTCATCGACAATCTGCGAGCTAAGGCACCGTGAAGCCGTGCTTGCGCAGGACGCCGGCCAGCCAGATCAGCGGCAGGCCGACGAGCGCCGTCGGATCGTGCGTGTCCACCTTGTCGAACAGCGAAATACCGAGTGCTTCGACCTTGAAGCCGCCCGCGCTGTCGTAAGGCTTGTCGCGCGTGACGTAGCGACGGATCTCCTCATCGCTCAGGCGCCGGAAGTGCACCGTCGTGACGTCCAGGTGGCCCTCGTTCGTGCCGCTGTCCGACAGCATGACGTGAACCGCCGTGTTGAAGACCACGCGGTGCCCGCTGAGCGATTTGAGCTGGGCGATCGCCCGGTCGCCGGAGCCGGGCTTGCCGAGCACATCCCGCCCGCACATCGCGAGCTGGTCCGAGCCGATCACGAGGGCGCTGGTGTGCCGCCGAGCCACCACCTCCGCCTTGGTTCGCGCCAACCGGCCGACGAGGTCGCTGGCCGATTCGCCCGGGAGCGCCGATTCGTCGACATTGGGGGCGGCCACGGTGAACGGGATACCGAGCCGTTCGAGCAGCTGCTTGCGATGGACGGAGGTCGAGGCGAGCACCAGGCGCAGCTTCGCGGCACCCTTCGCGGCGGTCATGGAACAAGCCCCAATAAATTGACCCGTAAAACAATCATTTACGCCCTTATTTTTTTGACACTGTCGGGGGTGGCCGCTAGTATACGCGCCCCATGCCGCGACCCCCGGCCGGCCCCACCGATCTGCATGTGGACGCAGATGCCGGTGCACGGGCAGGCAGCACCATCGAGCGTCATTATTCCGTGGAGCAGTTGCCGCGTCTCCAGGAAGCGGGCGCGCAGGATGGATCGCGGATCGACGCACGGTTGCAGTTCTCGTTGTTCGATGAACGCCCGGCAATCGATGGGACATTGAGCGGCACGGTGCGGTTGAGCTGTCAGCGCTGCATGCAGCCGGTGGCGGTGCCGATCGATGAGCGGTTCCAGGTGATCCTGGTGCAGCAGGAGAGCGTGGATGAACCCGGCGGCTACGAGCCGGTGATCGCCGATCCGGCGCGCCTCGATGTGCGCTGGCTGGCGGAGGAACAAGCGCTGCTGGCATTGCCGCTGGTGCCGTTGCACGCCGCGGGTGAATGCGACGAGGCTGTGTCGCCAGTCGTCGACAAGAATGTGGAGCAGGGTGCGAGTCGCGGATTACAGCAGCCGTTTCAGAATTTGCGGGATTTGTTGGAGAAATGAGCCATGGCAGTTCAGAAGAGCCGAAAGACCCCTTCCAAGCGCGGCATGCACCGCTCGCACGACCATCTCGGCCGGCCGGCGCTGTCGGTCGATCCGACCTCGGGTGAGACCCACTCGCGTCATCGGATTTCGCCGGATGGTTTCTATCGCGGCAAGAAGATCATCGAGAGCCGCGACAAGACCGAGAGCGAGTAACCCGCCCGCACGCTCGAGCCCTGGGCTTGCGCGTGCGCAGCTGACATCTCCTTGAACAGTCCCCGTCCGATCACGATCGCGGTGGACGCCATGGGCGGCGACCACGGCCCGAGCGTCACCGTGCCCGGCGTGCTCGCCGCGCTCCAGGCTGAAGCCGATTTGCACATCGTGCTCGTCGGCCTGCGCGAGCCGATCGAGCAACTGCTGCGCGATGCGCCGGCGCAGCTGCGTGCGCGCGTTCGCGTGCACGAGGCGACGCAGGTCGTCGGCATGGACGAGAAGCCGCAGGAAGCTCTGCGTCGCAAGAAAGATTCCTCGATGCGCGTTGCTATCGATCTCGTCAAGGCGGGCGAGGCAGCAGCGTGCGTCAGCGCCGGCAATACCGGCGCGCTGATGGCGACCGGGCGCTTCGTGCTGAAGACGATCGACGGCATCGACCGTCCCGCCATCATCTCCCGCATCCGCGCCCGCCACGGCCACACTCACATGCTCGACCTGGGTGCGAACTCCGAATGCACCGCCGAGCATCTGCTGCAGTTCGCGGTGATGGGCAGCGTGGTCGCATCGGACATGCACGGTATCGCGAAGCCGCGCGTCGGAATTCTCAACATCGGCGAAGAAGAGATGAAGGGCGACAGCGTCGTGCAGGATGCGGCGCGCCTGCTGTCGGCCGGCAAGCTGAACTACGTCGGCTTCGTCGAAGGCGACGATATTTTTTCGGGCGAGGTCGACGTGGTCGTCACCGACGGCTTCACCGGCAACGTCGCGCTGAAGACCATGGAGGGCCTGGCGAACATGCTGGTCGGCGCGCTCAAGACGGAGTACACGCGCAACCCGCTGCGCTATGTCGGCGCAGCCGCATCCTGGCCGGTGCTGCGCTCGTTGCGCCGCGAGTTCGATCCGCGCACGTACAACGGCGCGAGCATGGTCGGACTGAGCGGCATCGTCATCAAGAGCCATGGCAGCGCCGACGTGCTGTCCTTCCGCAATGCCATCCGCGTCGGGCTGATCGAGGCGCGCAAGGGCGTGCCGACGCAGATCGCCAACCTGCTCGGCGCGCAGTTGGCGTAGACTTTGCCCATTCGTGAAGACGCCGCGATGAAGACCTGGGATCGATCGAAAGGACTGCGCCTGGCCGCCTTGCTCGCCGGATGTGCGATGAGCGCGCAGGTGCATGCCGCAACGTACACGTTGCCGGTCGGCGATGACACGGTCATCGGCGAAATCCAATACGTCGTCGCGCAGCACGAGGACACGCTGCTCGATCTCGGACGCCGCTATGGAGTCGGTTACGAGGAAATCGTCGCCGCGAATCCCGGCGTCGATGCGTGGCTGCCGGGCGAGGGCACACGCGTGCTCATCCCCTCGCGCTACATCCTGCCGGAACCGCCGCGCGAAGGGCTGATCGTCAGCCTCGCCGAGCATCGGCTGTACTACTTCCCGCGCGCCAAGGCGGGGACGTCGCCGGTCGTCATGACGTATCCGATCAGCATCGGCAAGATGGATTGGAAGACGCCGCTCGGCATGACGCGCATCGTCAACAAGCGCGAGAAGCCGATCTGGTATCCGCCCGAGTCGGTGCGCAAGGAGCACGAGGCCGATGGCCGGCCGCTGCCGAAGGCCGTGCCCGCCGGCCCGGATAACCCGCTGGGGCAGTACGCGATGCGTCTCGGGATTCCTGGCGGCGCATACCTGATTCACGGCACGAATCTGCCCGCCGGCGTCGGCATGCAGGTGACGCATGGCTGCATTCGCATGTATCCGGAAGACATCGAGGAGCTGTACAAGCTCGTTGCGGTCAACACGTCGGTGCGACTTGTCGATCAGCCCTACCGCATGGGCTGGCATGGCGAGGAGCTGTACATGGAAGTGCACGCACCGCTCGAGGGACAGGATCCCGTGGAGACGCGCAGCCTGACGAACATCACGCGCCTGCTCGTTGCGGCCACGCAGAATCGCGCGGTGGTGATCGACTGGGCGAAGGCGGAGCGCGCGTTCATCCAGGCGACGGGCGTGCCCGAGTCGGTGCTGTTGGCGCCGACGACGACGGTACAGGCCACGAGCGAGTCACCCGGCGCGCTGCGATAGACTCTCGCTGCGGGTCCTGCGGCCGAAGTCATCTATCTTTCGAGTTAGTCCATGGCGGAGGCTGTGGGGCCCGCCGAATCACACGAGCGAAAAAAAACGCCGCGGTAACTACCGCGGCGTTTTTCATTCAAACGACCGGATCGATTACTTCGACACGGCCTTCTTGAACGCGCGATCGATCTTCTCGTTGGTCGCGTCGCAGCAGGCCTGGCTGGCCTGAGCGGCCTGCAGTGCCTGGTTGGCAGCGCTCTGCGCGCTGTCAGCGGCGGACCGGGCTGAAGCGGCAGCGCTGGCTGCCGAGTCCGCGGCGGCCTTGGCTGCTGCGGCGTCCTGCACTGCCTTATCGGCAGTTGCCTTGATCTCGTCGACTTGCTTCTGCGAGACGCAGCCGCTGGCAGCGACGAGCACCAGGGCAGCAACGCCTGCCTTCAGCGTGGTGGAGATGGTTTTCTTCATGACTTCTTTCCCCTTCTTCTGGGTCGGACAAAAATGGACCGGAGCGACTGAATTTCACGCCTCTTAATCCGCGGGAGTTATGGCGGGTTCCCTCGGATTTCGCCTCAAAAGCTGATTGTTTGTAAAAGCTTCCGGCGCGAGCCGAGCGCGGAGGATACAAGATCGAAGCGGTGCGATAAAGCTTATGTCGCACCTCGTCGGCGGCACGCGACACGTTGAAACTGTGCCGCCGACGATGGTCGGTGCGTTACCAGCAGGTCGTGGTCGCCCCGGTGCGATTGCCTGTTTGATCCAGCCCCAGGGTCGCACAAGCTGTATCGGCCGATTGTCCTCCGGTCGACTGAGCGGTCGCGGTCAACGTGAACGTGGTGGCCCCAAGCGCGCCCGTGATCCGGTAGTGGCCGGTCGTGGTATTGAATCCGCTGTTGACCTGTGCGGCGACAGGGCAGTTGGTCGTGTCGTTGTACGCCATGTAGCGCGTGTAGCACTTCTCGAGTGCGCCGGCAGTCTGCTCCAGCGTCACGCGCGCCTCCGTGCGGTTCGAGCGCAGGATGTGCGTGCGATAGCTCGGATAGGCGATGGCCGCGATGATGCCGACGATCGAGACGACCAGCAGCAGTTCAAGCAGCGTCACGCCGCGTTGTCTACGCATGCTCAGCGTACTCATCGAATCTGTCTCCATGATTGACGGCCGGTAGTGCCCGCGCCCGGATTCTCGGTGATGCGCTGGATGCTACCGGAAGATCCCGGCGAGTACTTGTACTGCACCGGGCTCGTCGAGCTGTCGACCACGCCCGGCGTTTGCAGGATGCCCATGCCGTCTTCCGAGCCGAGCCCGCTCGGCGCGACATAGATCGTGCCGCCGGCGCCGTCGTCGATCGGAATCAGGTCGGCGTCGTCGAATTTGCCGTCGCGATTGAGGTCGAACGGCGCTTCCGCGAGCCGCGCGCCGTTGAGCGCATCGAGCTCCATGATCCAGCTCCGACCGCCGCCGGAGCAAGGATTGGTCTCCGGGATCGTGGTCGTGAAGATCACGTGACCGTTACGCACGATCGGGTTCGTCACCTGCTTCTCGTTCTGGTAGCCCGACGGCGAGACCAGGTCGATGTACCAGCCGGCTGTCCCCGTGTTGTTGCTGGTGATGCGCGCCTGCACCGGCGGCGGATCGCCGAGCGGTCCGGCGCCGTCCGGATCCGGCGGATCGAACGAGACTTCACTGATGATCGTCTGCTGCGTCAGCGACGTGCGCAACAACACCATGTCCGTCGCGGCTACGCCGGTATTCTGGTCGAGGATGCCGTAGAAACTCTGCCTGCGGACCGGTGTCGACAGCAGATCCGACGGCTCCAGGTACTTGCCGGTGCCGAACAGCACCATCATGCCGGCGCCCTTCGGGCCGCGCGTCACTTCCGGGCGCTCCGTGATCGGCTGCGGGTTGCCGCCCACTGCGTCGACCGCAGTGAACAGCGGTTTCTTCACCGTGCTGACGACGTATGCGACGCCCCAGTTCGCCGGGTTGGCATTGCGCAGATCGAACTTCCACATGTTGCCGTACAGATCGCCTGCGTAGGCGAAGTCGACGACGTGGTCGGCGTCGATGTCGACGAAGGCGGGAGTCGACAAGCCGTTGTCCCAGGCCACGCCGGCCGGCCGCTGCGCATTGCCGACACCCGTGTCGATCTTGGCGATCGTGGAGCCGGTCGCAGCGTCACGGATGAACAGCACGGCGTTGCCGGTCGCGCTGGCGGTACCGTCGGCGAGCGTGCTGTTGTAGCCGTTGCCGAAGCCCACGACCCAGCGGCCGTTGCCGGACGAAGTGTCGTGCGACTTGAAGATCGCCGGCTGGCTGAACGTGTAGCCCAGGTCGGCGTCGTTGGCGTCGGTGAACTCCCAGAGGATCGTGTTCGTCGGGTTGGCGCCACCCTCGGCTGCGGCGAGCCGCGCGGTGTTGGTCACGTCCAGCGCGTAGATACCCTGGCCGCCCTTGTTGAGGCCGCCCGCGATGACCGTGTGCCACGTGCCGCCCCAGAACGCATCGCCCATGCTCGGCGGACCGTCGACGAAGTACTCGTGCTGGTAGTTCTGTTGCGCGAGCTTCGTGAGACGCGCGCGCGCCGGCGTGCCGGTGGTCTTCCACATCGGAGTGGGGATGAACGCGAACACTTCGGCACCGGTGCTGGCGTTGAAGCCATGCAGCATGCCGTCGTTCGCGCCGGCGTAGACCATCGGCGTGCGCTCGGCGGCGGTGTCGTTGGCCGCAACGAACGTCGCATAAGTCTGGCCGCTGGCTTCGAGTGTGTCGCGGTAGCGGAACGGCGGCCGGCCGACGAACAGCGGCGCCGACGAGATGATGTCGCCGAGCTTGGTCAACAGACGCGGCCGGAACAGGCCGGCGGTGTTGCCCTCGATGGCTACGCCGCCTCGGCCACGCAGGTACTCGAGCATCGTCTGATTGTCGCCGAGCTGCGTCTTGCGGGTCG
Organism: Steroidobacteraceae bacterium; assembly: GCA_035275145.1. Lineage (GTDB taxonomy): Bacteria > Pseudomonadota > Gammaproteobacteria > Steroidobacterales > Steroidobacteraceae > Steroidobacter. The sequence goes on from DATENH010000213.1 coordinate 9,485, forward strand.
CGTCGAGCGAGGCCCACTGGAACGGGATCTTCGCGCCCGTCGAGTCGCGCGTGATGATCTGCCGCGAGTCCCAGGCCGGCAGTTCCTGCGCGGCATCCCACACGGCTTCGGTGTCCGCCAGCGGCGGCACGCCGTCGCCGAGCGTGCCGTCGGCATTGATCGCGAAGGCGAGCAGCTGACCGGTCCAGGTGCCGCTGTTGAAGCGCGTCTGATAGATACGCGTGAGATCGGAGATGGAGCCGGAGTTCACCGACGCCGACGATGCCGAGGACACGCGGCCTTCGATGAAGTCGAACGCGCGATCCAGGCCGTTGACCAGGTTCTGCGGCTGGGTCGCGAGCACGTAGTTGTCCGGCGAGCCATCGCCGTCCGCATCCCACTCGTTCGTCTGCGGGATGCCGTCGTTGTTGATGTCGACGAAGCCGCCGTACTTGCCGGTGAGCCACAGCATGTTCTTCGGGCCGTCGAGCGGGTTGTTGTTGAACTCCTGCGTATCGATCATGAACGTCTGCACGTTCTGGATGCCGCGGTCGTTCGGGAAATCCGGGCGCAGGTCCGTCGTGTTCGCGTAATAAGCGAGACCGGCGACGTAGTACGAGTTCTGTTTGCCGGGCGACGGGCAAGTGCCCATCACTTCGCCGAGTGCGGTGACGTCCTTGCTCGTGCAGCTGTTGTCGAACGTGCCGACGCCGCCGCCGACGCTGTCGTTCGCACCGCTGACGCTGCTGTTCGCGCCGGTGCTGGTCCAAGTGCCGGAGTTGGCCCAGTTGCCGTACAGACCTTCCAGCGCGCCGACGCGGTTCGTCAGTGCGGTGACGTTGATGTCGTGATCGGCATTGCTCGGCTCGCCGTAGTCGTTGCCGTCGAGGTTGACCGTGCCCGAGGCGCCGGTGATCGACGAGGAGGTGAAGAACGTGCCGGGCAGCCGCTTGTCGAGCCACGGATTCGCGTCGTTGATCGCGATGATGAAGTTCTTCTGGCACTTGAACTGCTGCGGGTCGCTCCAGCTGCTCACGGCCTGGAAGCCGCCGAGCTGAGTGGTCGTCAGGCCCGCCGAATACTCGGGCGTCGGACCGAGATGCTTGAAGTAGCGGATCGACTCGTAGAACAGCTCGCTGACCGGATCGAGGCTCTTGTAGGCAGCGTCGCTGAACTTGTTGATGTAGTTGATGACGCCGCTGTTGAGGCCGGTCGGGGCGCCGTCGGGGTTGTCCACCAGCGTGCCGTCGGTGTTGAACTCCTTGGCCGAGTTGGCGGTGCCGTCCGGCAGCGTCGGGCCGACGTACTTCATGTTCGAGCGCAGGATGCCGCCGTCGCGGGTGTTGGAGCCGTCGGTGCTGTAGCTGATCGCTCCGAAGCGCTTGGTGCGCGCATTGCGCTGGATCGCGCCCTCCGGCTTCGAATAACCGCCATAGGAAATGCAGTTGTCGTCGTTCGGGGTCGAGGTGCAGACGCGCACCGATGTATTGAACGTTGCCTTGTAGCCGCTGCCGCTGCCGGCGCGGGTGTCGTCGAAGCTCGTGCCGACGCGGAAGCCGAAGTCCGTGTTGTAGAAGTACAGCGCGCTATCGCTGTACGGCGTCACAGTGCTGGGGGCG
>DATENH010000214.1:0-7494 GCA_035275145.1 Steroidobacteraceae bacterium
GACATCAACAAGGCTTTCGATCTGATGCACTCGGGCGAATCGATCCGCAGTGTCGTCGTGTACTGATCCCGAATGAAAGGCGTTCCCCGCTGGCTGCTGCTGGTGGCAGCCATGGCCGCTGTCGGCCCGGTTTCGATCGACATGTACCTGCCGGGCTTCCCCGCGATCGAGCGCGAGTTCGGCGTGCGCGGCGTCGAGACCACGATGGCCGCGTACCTGGTCGGCATCGCCGTCAGCCAGTTGTTCTACGGACCGATCAGCGATCGCTTCGGGCGCAAGCCGCCGCTCTACTTCGGCTTCGCTTTGTATGCGGTGGGCGCTGCAGGCTGCGCGCTGGCAGGCAGCATGCCGGCGCTCACGCTGCTTCGTGTCGTGCAGGCGCTCGGCGGCTCTGCCGGATTCGTGATCGGCCGCGCGATCGTGCGCGATCGCTGCGAGCCGCACGAAGCAGCCCGCGCATTCTCGTTGCTGCTGATGATCGCGGCGCTCGGTCCCGTGTTCGCACCCGTCGCCGGCGGCTTCGTCGTCACGCATTTCGGCTGGCGTGCGACTTTCGTCTTCCAGACCGCGGTAGGCTTGTCGCTGCTCGCGGCCACGCACTTCTTCCAGCGCGAGTCGCGGCCGGAGTCGACCGTGGTGCCGCTGAATCTGGCGAACGTGCTGCGAACCTATGTACGTCTCGCCAAGGATCGGGTGCTCGTCGGCTACTCGGGGGTCGCCGGCTTCGCATTCGGAGCGATGTTCGCGTACGTAACGGGTGCGCCGACAGTTCTGACCCATCGCTATGAACTGTCGCCACAGCAATTCGGTTTGCTGATCGGGTTGAACGGACTGGCGTTCATGACTGCGAGCCGGCTCAACATGATCGCGCTCCGCACGATGGGACCCCGCGAGATCCTTGCGCGCTACGTTTGGATGCCCGTCGTGTTTGGCGCAGCGCTGCTCGCGCTGACTTCGTTGTGGTCTGTCCCGCTGTGGATGGTCGTCGCCCTGCAGTTGTCGTTCTTCGTTACGGTCGGGCGTGCCACTCCGCATACGGCGGCGCTGGGACTGGCGCCGCATGGTGCCGAGGCGGGCGCCGCGTCTGCGCTGATGGGCTCGTTGCAATCGGCGTTGGCGACGACGGCCGGTTTCGCTGTCGCAACTTTCAATGACGGCAGGGTGAGCACGCTCGCCGCAATCATGACCGCGGGCGGTGCGTTGGCGCTCGTGAGTTACCTTTGGGCGAGCGGCGCCGCGCCTCAGAGCCAGGAAGGCTTGCGACGCAGCGGCTGAAGATAGATACCGATCAGCTGATTCGCCGTCTGCATCGCGTGCTCGAACTCTTGCTGCCGTTTGGGATTGAACGGCGTGGTGCACGCCTCTTCGTTGTAAGTCGCCGCGAGCGCGAACTCGTAGTTGCCGAACGCGAGCCGGCCGTGGCAGCTCGGCTGCGGCGCGCAGGCACAGCCGGTTGTCTCGCCCGCCAGCTTGTGGTCCCTGGCGTAGAACTTGTACTCGGCTTCGATATGGACTTTGCCTTCCGAGCCGGTCGTCAGCCTGTGCATGAACAAGGCGCCGTCGAGCAACGAAGGATCGGCCTTGGCCTCGGGGTCCGTCGAGCGCAGCGCCATGTGCTCGCGCCACATGATTCCGTAGTTGTCCGGGAACACGCCGGCCAGCTCGAGAACGATGTCGATCTCATCGCCGCGCGGCGGCAGATAGGTCGGCTGGCGCCATTCGTTCCACACCAGCCACGAAGCAACGATCGCCAGCGCAGCGAGCAATGCGCCGGCGATTCGGAGCGCGCGAGCGAGCCGGGTGCGCAGACAGCGGTTCCGCTAGGTCCAGCCTTCCAGCTTCGTTTCCATCGTGATCTGCGCGTTGAGGACGCGCGACACCGGGCAGCCCTTCTTGGCGTTTTCCGCCGCTGCCTGGAAATCCGGCGGCGACGCGCCTGGGACTTTGGCGCGCACCTTCAAATGCACGGCAGTGATCGTGAATCCCGCGTCGGTCTTGTCCAGCGTCACGGTCGCTTCGGTCTGGATGCTCTCGGCCTTCTTGCCGGCGGTGTCGAGCTGCGCCGACAGCGCCATCGAGAAGCAGCCCGCGTGGGCGGCGGCGATCAGCTCCTCCGGATTCGTGCCCTTGCCGTCCTCGAAGCGCGTGCTGAACGAGTACTGCGTATCTTGCAGCACGGTGCTCTGCGTCGAGATCGTTCCGCGGCCGTCTTTCAGGCCGCCCTTCCAGACTGCCGATGCACTGCGTTTCATGCTGTCGCTCCTGTTTGAGTGTCGATGATTTCGATTTCGTGCGAGATCTGCGCGGTCTTCGCCAGCATTGCAGTTGCCGAGCAGTACTTCTCGGCGGACAGATTCACTGCACGCTCGACCTTCTTCGGATCGAGCCCATGGCCGCTGATGCGATAGCGCATGACGATGCGCGTGAAGACTTTCGGCTCGGTTTCGGCGCGATCGGCATCCATGTCGACGACGCAGCCGGTGACCGGCTCGCGGCCGCGCTTCAGGATCATCACGACGTCGAACGCCGTGCAGCCGCCGAGGCCAAGCAGCAGCATCTCCATCGGTCGCACGCCGAGGTTGCGTCCGCCCGCGTCCGGCGCGCCGTCCATCACCACCGCGTGCCCGGAGCCGGACTCGCCGACGAACATCACGTCCTGCACCCATCTGACCGTAGATTTCATATGCCGCCGTAGCAGAGATATTTGATCTCGAGATATTCCTCGAGGCCGTACTTCGAGCCTTCGCGGCCGATGCCGCTTTCCTTCACGCCGCCGAACGGCGCCACCTCGGTCGAGATGATGCCTTCGTTGATGCCGACGATGCCGGTCTCGAGACCTTCCGCGACGCGCCACGCGCGGCCGACGTCGCGAGTGTAGAAGTAGCTCGCGAGGCCGAACTCGGTTGCGTTCGCCAGGCGCAGCGCTTCTTCTTCGGTGTCGAACTTCATCAGCGGCGCGACCGGTCCGAAGGTCTCCTCGCGCATCACCAGCGTGTCGGCGCGGATACCGGTCAGCACCGTCGGCACGTAGAAGTGACCCGCACCGTCACCGCGCTTGCCGCCGGTGAGAATCTTCGCGCCCTTCGCGACCGCATCGCGCACGTGCTCTTCGACCTTGGCGACTGCCTTCTCTTCGATCAGCGGCCCGATCTTCGTGTCCTGGTCGAGGCCGTTGCCGACCTTCAGTCCCGACGCGACTGCCGCGAGGCGCTGCGCGAAGCGGTCGTAGATGCCGGCTTGCACGAAGAGGCGGTTCGCGCACACGCAGGTCTGACCTGCGTTGCGATATTTCGAAGCGACGGCGCCGGCGACGGCGGTTTCCAGATCAGCGTCGTCGAACACGACGAACGGCGCATTGCCGCCGAGCTCCAGCGACACTTTCTTCACCGTCGACGAGCATTGCGACATCAGCAGCTTGCCCACCGCTGTCGAGCCCGTGAAGCTCAGCTTGCGAACGATCGGGTTGCTCGTGATCTCGCCGCCAATCGGCTTGGAATCGCCAGTGATCACGGAGACGACACCCGCGGGAACGCCGGCGCGTTCGGCGAGCACGCACATCGCGAAAGCAGAATACGGCGTCAGCTCCGACGGCTTGATCACCATCGTGCAACCCGCGGCAAGCGCCGGCGCAACCTTGCGCGCAATCATCGCAGTCGGGAAATTCCACGGCGTGATCGCCGCGGTCACGCCGATCGGCTGCTTGAGCACGACGATGCGTTTGTCGCGGCCATGCGCCGGAATCACGTCGCCGTACGCACGCTTGCCTTCTTCGCCGAACCACTCGATGAACGCAGCGGCATAAGCAATCTCGCCGCGGCTCTCGAACAGCGGCTTGCCTTGCTCGACAGTCATCAGCACCGCGAGGTCTTCCTGGTTCGCCATCATCAGGTCGAACCACTGGCGCAGGATTTGCGCGCGCTCTTTCGCCGTGCGTGCGCGCCAATCGGGTAGCGCCTTGTCGGCCGCCTCGATCGCGCGCCGCGTTTCGGCAGCGCCGAGATTCGGCACCGTGCCGATGAGCTGACCCGTGGCCGGATTGAAAACCTGTTTCACCTGGCCGTTGGCGGCGCCTTCCCAGCGCCCGCCGACGAACGCCTGCTCGCGAAACAGCGACCTATCGCGCAGGGAAATCGAAACCTTGGGTACAGCAGCCATGGCAAACTCCGGACTAGTCGTCTTGCAGATCCTGTCCGGGGAACAGCGTTTCGTTGAAACCGAAGTTCCTCAGGTCGCGGATGCGCATCGGGTACAGGATACCGTTCAGATGGTCGACTTCGTGTTGCACGACACGTGCGTGGAAGCCGCTCACCGTGCGGTCGATGGGTTTACCGGCCTGATCGAAGCCGCGATAGCGCAGTTGCGTATGGCGCGGCACCAAGCCGCGCATGCCTGGCACGGACAGACAGCCCTCCCAGCCTTCTTCGATCTCGTCGCTCAGCGCCTCCAGCTGCGGATTGATCAGCACCGTGTACGGCACTTCCTCGGCCTGTGGGTACCGCGGATTACGCGCGACCCCGAAAACGACCACTTGCAGCGAGACGCCGATCTGCGGCGCAGCCAGCCCCGCGCCGTTCTGCGCCTCCATGGTGTCGTGCATGTCGTCGAGCAGCGTCGCGAGCTCGACCGAGTCGAACCGCTGCACGGGCCGCGCGACCTGCAGCAGTAATGGATCACCCATTTTCAGGACGGGACGGATGGCCATGACAAGGAGAAAGGCGGTTGGCGGATAGCGGTTGGCTATAGTATGCAACGCCATGTCCCTCCACGTCCTCGTCCTCGCCGCAGGCGCATCCACCCGCCTGGGTCAGCCGAAACAGCTCGTGAAGCTCGGCGGCCGGCCGGCGTTGCACATCGTGGTGTCGAATGCAGTTGCCCTGGCCGGCAACGCGGTCACTGTGGTGGTCGGAGCGCATGCGCGCGAGATGACGCACTTGCTGGCCCACTCACCCGCGTCGGTCATCGTCAATCGATTCTGGGAAGAAGGCATGGGCTCGTCGCTGCGCTTCGGCGTTGCCTCGCTGCCGCCCGGCTGCGATGCCGTGCTGGTGCTGCTCGGCGACCAGGTCGGCGTCAATGCAGACGATCTCAAGCGCCTCGCCGCGGCGTGGAAAGGCGAGCAGAGTCTGATTGCCGCGAGCGTCTACGATCAGCACCTCGGTGTGCCGGCGATCTTTCCGCGCCTGTGCTTCTCGGAGCTCGCCGAGTTGCGCGGCGATCATGGCGCGCGTGCGGTGCTCGAGCGCAACAGTTATCGGCTGGTGCGCGTGCCGATGTCGAACGCCGCGATCGATCTCGACACCCCGGAAGATCTCGCGCAGCTCACCGAACGCTTCAAAGTGCCGCTGCAGGAATGACTGGATGCGTATTGCCGTACTGTTGCTGATCGTGGCCGTGGTCATCATCGTGATCTGGATGAGGACGCGGCGCACGCGCGGCGACGACTAAAAAAGACCTGACACTACATCTGGGGGATCGTATGCGCTGGGCTCGCTATTTGAGTCCGTGGTTGGCCGCCGTTGCGGCCTTCTCGATCGACGCTGCGAACGCGGAGCCGACCAGCGAGCGCTACCAGCTCGATAGACTCGTGCCGCCCTCCAATTTTCACGGCGTGCACGGCCTCGCGTTCGATGCCAACGATGTGCTGTTTGCCGGCAGCGTGGTCGGTCACAGCATTTATCGGGTCGACACTGCGACCGGCACTGTCACGACATTCGTCGGTGCTCCCGAAGGCATGGCCGACGACCTGGTGTTCCTGGCCGATGGCACCGTCGTGTGGACGTCGATCCAACACGGCGTCGTGCGCGCACGCAAGGGCGACGGTCCAGTGCGCAAGCTCGCCGATCTCGTCAGCGTCAATTCGATCAACGTGCGCAAGGACGGCCGGCTGTTCGCGGCGCAGGTGTTCGGCGGCGACGGGCTGTGGGAAATCGATCCCGCCGGCGTGAAGCCGCCGCGGCTGATCCTCAAGGACCTCGGCGGCTTCAACGGCTTCGATATCGGCCCCGACGGCAAGCTGTACGGGCCGTTGTGGTTCAAGCACCAGGCCGTGCGCATCGATCCGGACACCGGCAAGCTCGACGTCATCGCGGACGGCTTCGACACACCGGCCGCCGCGAACTTCGATTCCAAGTGGAACCTGTACGTGCTCGACACCGCGCGCGGCGAAGTCGTGCGTGTCGACATCAAGAGTGGCAAGAAGCAGGTCCTCGCGAAGCTCGCGCCGTCGCTCGACAACCTCGCGATCGACTCGCACGACCGCATGTTCGTCTCGAACATGGCGGACAACGGCATCCAGGAAGTGAACGTGCGGACGGGCGCCGTCCGCCAGGTCGTCAAGGGTGCGCTCGCGATTCCGCTCGGCATCGCTGCGATCTCCGAAGGAACGCACGACACTCTCTACGTCGCCGATACGTTCGCGCTGCGAACCGTGGATGGCGCACAAGGCAAGGTGCAGGACATCGCCCGCTCGCATGCTGCCGGGACACCGATCGGCTACCCGGTGGCAGTCACCGCGAATCGGCGCTACGTGGTCGTGACGAACAACGAAGGGCCGGTGCAGCGTTACGACCGCGACACGATGAAGCTGCTGCAAAGCTGGTCCGACACTCACGCCGGCAACGCGATCGAGATGCCTTCCGGCGCGCTGATCGTCGCAGAGACGACGCGCGGCAAACTGAGCAGGATTTCCGGCAACGGCACGGGCGAGGAGCGTGACGAGATCCTCGCCGACCTGGCCGCGCCGCTCGGGCTCGCGATTGCCGACGACAATGCGGTTTATGTGAGCGAGATGGCGTCGGGGCAGCTCTCGCAGATCAACGTGAACAGCGGCGCTCGCCGCGTCATCGCGCAAGGTCTCGACCGCCCGCAGGGCATCGCCACGGACGGTTCCGCCGTGCTCGTCGTCGAGGCGGGCAAGGGACGGCTGCTGCGCGTCGAGGCGGAGAGCGGCGCGGTCGAGGTCATCGCTCGCGACCTGCCGGTCGGCCTGAAGAATGTCCCGATCACGCTGTCCGGCGTCGCCGTCGGCGGCGGCGGCACGATTTACGTGTCGTCGGACGTGGAGAACTCGATCTGGAGACTGCGGAAGAAGTGAGCTGCCGCTACGGCGCGACGCCAACTTCCGCTAGCGCCCCGACCAGCAGCTCGGCCGTGTAAGGCTTTACCAGGACTGCGACCCGCGACTGCCCCGCGAACCGTTCGTGCAGCTCCCGCCCGCTGCGCCCGCTGGCGATGACGATCGGCAGGCCGGGCCGCAACGCCTGGATCTCGGCGGCGACCTGATCGCCCGGCCGATCCGGCAAGCCCATGTCGATCACCGCAGCCTGCACGTCGGGTGCGCCGCGCAGGACCTGCAGAGCTTCCGCCGCCGTTTGCGCCTGGAGCACCCGGAAGCCGGCGTCTTCGAGCGCGTCGACGGCGAACAGGCGAACCAGGAACTCGTCCTCGACCAGCAGGATGGCCGTGGAGCCGGCGGCGCCGGCGCTCTTTGAATCG
>DATENH010000215.1:0-5504 GCA_035275145.1 Steroidobacteraceae bacterium
AATGGGGCGAGTCGCCGAAGGCGTTCATGGTGCTGAGACAGGGCATGTCCGCAACCGAAGGCGAGCTGCGCGAGTTCGCGCGCGGTGCGCTCGCGCACTTCAAAGTACCCAGCGCCTTCGAGTTCGTCGCGACACTGCCGAAGACTGCGACGGGCAAGGTTCAGAAATTCGTTCTGCGTGGGATGCGCGGGAATATCGCGCGTCAGTAAACGTTATGGGCCGCGTCTTCATCACGGGCTCATCCGACGGTCTCGGACTCGGCGCGGCGCGGACGCTAGTCGGCGAAGGTCATGAAGTCGTGCTGCACGCACGCTCGGCGCAGCGCGCAGCTGCAATCGCCGATGTGGCTCCGCGCTCCGTAGGCATCGTCGTCGGCGATCTCAGCAGTGCTGCGGAGACGCGGGCGCTTGCAGACCGGGTGAACAAGATCGGACGGATGGATGCTGTCATCCACAATGCCGGCGTCTATCTGGTGCGCGGTCGCGGCTCGACACCCGAAGGTCACGCGATGACTCTCGCCGTCAATACTCTGGCGCCCTACCTGCTCACTGCGCTGATCGAGCGGCCCAAGCGGCTGATCTACCTCAGCAGCGGGATGCATCGCGGTGCGAGCGGCTCCTTGCACGACATCGACTGGCGAGAACGACGATGGGACGCGAGCACTGCGTATTCAGAGAGCAAACTGTTCGTGACCGCACTCGCGCTCGCCGTCGCGCGACATTGGCCGGATGTCTGGAGCAACGCTGTCGATCCAGGCTGGGTGCCGACGAAAATGGGCGGGCCCGGCGCTCCGGATGATCTCACGGAAGGGCATCGCACTCAGACCTGGCTCGCGGTCAGCGACGATGCCGGCGCAAAAGTCACCGGCCGGTATTTGCATCACCGCAAGCAACGCCAGCCTGCCCCGGAGGCACTGGACTCTGATTTTCAGGACCGGCTGATGGCAGAGCTGGCAGGGTTGACCGACATTTCTCTCTTCTGAAGCGGACGCATGAATGACGATGCAAGTTTCGCCTGACCTTCTCTGCGCCACCACGTGATCAGTTTCGATCCGCCGTTCAGCGTCGCTCTCGGCATCGGCCTGGCTGCGCGCGGGCTGGGCGATCCGCCGGCTGCGTCGATCACGGACTGGAAACTAGCGTGAGAACACCACGCCGTGTGGCAGGCCCGTCCCGGTCCAGCCATGCGGCCATTTACGATTCGCGAGATCGAAGCCCGGCCTGCCGTCGTCATCCTTGAAAGCCTCATCCACCGCAAGCGCGCCGGAGTGGCTGTCGAGCTTCACGAGGAACAGGCGGTTCTCGGATCCCGTCGTGACCAGCCGCTGTGTCTTGGCATCCCAGCCGGTCCAGTGCGCCCGGAAGCCGCTGCTCAGCGACAGGCGCGATACCTCGATCGGTGCCGTCGGATTTGCGAGGTCCAGCGAGATGAGTCCGTGGATGGCGGGCACCGACTGGATCAGATACCGACCGACGATCGTTGGTACGCCACACCAGTTGCCGGGGAAAGTGTGGACCAGCTTCGCGACCGGCTCGGTCGTGTTCAGTCCCGTGATCCGCTCGATGCCGCAGCTCAACGTCTGCACGTACACCGATCCATCGTCGGCTGCTCGCGGCTCCTGTGGCCCGATGTGCGCGTAACGATCGCGGCCAGGATCGAAGTAGGCCGTTCTGAGCAGTTTCAGATCCGACAGTCGCCAGAGCTGATACGTCACGCCGCTGAAAATGTCGTCGTTGTGCATCGATGAGTTGGTGGAAACGACGCGATCTTCTGCCGGCAGCACGACCAGGCCATACGGCATCAGCAAGGCGTCCGGGAATGCCGGGTCGGCATTGCTCGCGGAGCGCACGAGTTTGCCGCTGTCGTCGATCTCGACGAGGCCGCCAGTCGCACCCCGTTGGCCTGCAACCCTGCCGCGCTGCCCGTGCTGGAAAGTCGCGAGCACGTTGCCGTTGGGCAGCCGCACGAACGAATGCGGATGCATGTAGCCATCCATGTCGGCGAACGAGCTCGCGACCTTCGGATGCAGCGGATCGCGCACGTCGAAAATGAACGTGCGGCCGACATCGTGGTCGTTGGCGAACAGCATGCCGCTTGCCGGCATCACATACTCGGTGTGATGGATGCGTACGGTCTTCTGATCGGTACCGACGCTCGCGACCAGTTTGCCGTAGCTGGCGGACTGCGGGTCGGCGTCGATGACCGCCAGAAAGTCATTGCCTTCCTGCCGCTCGTCACCGGTCCATGCAAAGAGATAGTGCCCTGCTGCCGGCGGGGCCGATTGCTGCGCGCGTGCAGGGACGCAAGTGACGCTGGCCAGCGCCGCTGACAGAAGCAGAAGGATATGAGTGCGCAACGGACGGCCTCCGGTCGATTGGCCGCGCAGCATGACGATCGAAGCCCACGGCTGTCCAGCGCCGTGCGCTTACGCCTGTGCTCGCCACAGGTCGATGGGCCGCGCTGCCGTCGTCGCAAACGGCAGCGGCACTTTGCGACCGGTGCGCGCTGATTCGTACGCGGCGAAAATAACTTCGAGTACCGCGCGGCCGTCTTCGCCGGTGACCAGCGGCTTGCGGTCGTTCTGGACACAGTCGACGAAGTGCGCCATTTCGGCGTGAAATCCGTAGTTCCAGGCCTCCTCGTGCATCGGGAAGCTCCAGCCGACTGTCGAGCCGGCTTTCTCTACTGCGTAACCGTAGCCGCTGCTGCTGTAGGCGCGGATGGCGCTCCCGTGAAGCAGGTCGGCGTAGGCGACCCCTTTGGAACCGTGCACCTCGGCCCGATCGTCCATGCCTCCGAGCTTGGTCCAGCTCTCTTCTGCGACTGCCGTGGTTCCGTCTGCAAACTCGAGCACCAGGATCGAATTGTCGTCGCCCTGCGTCCGGTCTCCATGCACCAGCGTGCTCATGTGTGCATAGACCGACTTGATCGGCGGCCGCCCCAGCATCCAGCGGAAGAACTCGATGGCGTGACAGCCCATGTCCATCGTGACGCCGCCGCCGGAGCGCGTGACGTCCCAGAAGTGCGCGGCGTGCGGGCCATCATGCTTTTCGGATTGCTTGAGCAGGGTAGGCCGGCCCAGTGCCCCCTCATCGAGAAGCGCCTTGAGGCGGACGTACTTCGGTGCGAAGCACAGCTCCTCCGCGTACATCAGTTTCACGTTGGCGCGTCGGCAAGCTTCGATCATCCGATCCGCCTCTGCGAGGTTGAGGCACAGAGGTTTCTCCATGACCACATGTTTGCCGGCGGCGGCCGCATCGAGCGCAATCGAGCAATGCAGATCGTTCGGAACGCCGACTACGATCATGTCCACTTCCGGCAGCGCAAGCAGCTGCCGGTAGTCGGTGAAGTATTTCGGAATGCCATGGCGCTCGGAAAATGCACGGGCATTTCCTCGAGTCGGTGAAGCCACTGCACGGATCTCTGCCTGGCTGCACGCACGCAACGCCTCAGCATGAATGGAGGCGATGAACTGCGAGCCGATCAATCCGACGCCGACCGGCCTCACGCGTTTGATCTCGGACATTGAGCTCTATCCATTGCCGTTGCGACGGCGACGAGGTTGGTTGTCGGACTCGAGGGCGCTCAGTGCGGCGCCGATCATGCCGGCCTTGGTTCCGAGCCCGGCTCTGCGCACGCGCAGACGGCGCGAGTACGGTCCCCACACATAGCGGGGCAGGGCGGCACGAAAGGTCGACCAATATCGTCCGGGCGCGCATCCCAGGCCACCGCCCAGGACGATGAGCGCGGGATCGAGTGCGTTCGCCACGATCGCAACATGAATGGCGAGTTCCGTGGCCGCTGCATCGACGACGTCGCGGGCGACTCCCGGTGCCGCCAGAGCCGCGCGGCATACGGCGATCGCGTCGGGCTCCTGCAATCCGAGAGACTGTGCTCGACGCACGAGTCCCGGTCCGGAGGCGCGCCCCTCGAGAGGTTCACTGTTGGCCGCGCCGTCGGCCCCGGCGGTCACGAACGTCGGTCCGCTTGCGAAGGAAATCGCGTGACCATGCGTGCCGCAGTAAGGCGAGCCATCGATGACCAGCGTGCAGCTGATTCCCGTCCCCACAGTGACGTAGAGAAACGTCGGTTGTTCGCGGCCGGCGCCGAGACGCGCCTCTGCCAGGGCGGCAGCTCTGACGTCGGATGCAATCGTGACGCGACCATGATTGCGCAGGCGGGCGCGCACGCTGTCGGCACGCCAGTTGAGAGAACAGCGGCTCTCTATCTGCTCCGACATCCCCACCAACTCGGGAATCCCGATGCCAACTCTGTCGGTGCGCAAGCCGAGTGCTTCGCCCGCCGCGACGACCTCGCGCGCCAACGTCGCGACTCGGTCGAGGGAATGACGCCCGCCTTTTGCAGCCTCGGTGCGTACCGCGCGGATACAGCGAATGGAGCCGGCCTTGGGGCTGAACAGTCCAGCTCGAATGTTCGTGCCACCTACATCGATGCCCAGGATGCAACGCTCCGTCATGCACGAGATCCTGGACCGGCCATGCGCGCTTCATCGACCGCGACTTGCGGAGCATGGCGAAAGCTCCCCACCACGATCCCGCGCAACTGAGCGAGGCGCATCGCGGCCACCTGCACGGGCACGATTTCCACCAGCGGCGCAAGCAGCTCGGAGCACGGCGGCGTGTGGATCCACTGCAGTCTCGAGCCATCGGTGCCGCCGGGTCCGATCAAACGAATCTGGCCGCCGAATCTGACGAGATCCGTGGCGAGACCCACATTCAGATCGCGGGTTCTTCCCTGCGAGGCGAAGATCAGAGCCCGGAAGCGCGGGTCGACCACTTCGATCGGCCCGTGGCGAAACGAAGCTACCGCCATGCCAACGGCCGGTGCCTTCGCTATTTCGTTGAAGAGCAGCGCGCCCTGCAATGCCGAGCCCAGCGACGGTCCTCGCCCGAGCGTGTAGACCGGCGTGTCGCGCTCCAGGAATTCGTCCCACGTGCGCTGCTCCGCCAGGTTGTCGGAGATCCAACCCGGGAAATTTCGCAGTAACGTTTCGACCTCCTGCTGTGCCTCGTCCAACACCTGCGCCACGGCCATGCCCAGCAGGTACAAAGTCAACAGCGTTCCCGTGTAGCTCTGGATCGCGACCATTTCGTCAGGGAGGTTGCGCACCTCGAGCACGACATCCGCCGCGCGCGCCAGCGTGCTGCGCGGCTCGCTGGTCACAGCGACAATTGCGGCTCGTCCCTGCAGTGCGGACAGCGACCGCGCGATCTCGATCGACTCGCCTGATCGCGACACTACGATGATCGCCGCACCCCGACACATCTCATGGCGGTAGTGCAGAAACTCACCCGCTTCGATAGAGATCGAGTTGTAGCCACGCGCGCACAGGAGATTTTCCAGCGCGATGGATGCATTCAGTGAAGCACCTATGCCGACTACCACGGATCTCGCCGACGAACGCAGCAGCGCCGCGGCTTCCAGCAACTGCGTGCGACCTGCGCCGCAATGCTGTTGCAGCACCCGGGCCAAAGAGCCCGATT
>DATENH010000216.1:0-7915 GCA_035275145.1 Steroidobacteraceae bacterium
CATCCACTGCGCTGGCGCTGGTGGCCGGCGGGTGGGGCCTGTCGCACGTCGAGTGGGCCGGCATCGCCCACGCCAAACCCGAAGACAACCCGGCTGCCGCGGCAGTGCCGCGCGGCGCGGCCGGCATCCCGGACTTCACCGCCCTGGTGAAGAGCCAGGGGCAAGCCGTGGTCAACGTCCAGGTCGAGCGCAGTGGCGAGGACGATGCGCAGGCGGCGGTGCCGCCGAACCAGTTCGGGCCGCTGCCGTTCCCGTTCGAAGCCCCGCCCGGACCCGGCGGCCGGCCCGGCCCTGGCGCGCCGAATCAGATGCCGCGGCAGGCGCAGGGCTCGGGGTTCATCATCTCCCCCGACGGCTACATCCTGAGCAACGCGCACGTGGTCAGCGGCGGTGGCGACGTCACCGTGAAGCTGACCGACAAGCGCGAATTCAAGGCCAAGGTGGTGGGCGTGGATACGCGCACTGACGTGGCGGTGCTGAAGATCGACGCGACCGATCTGCCGCACGTGAAGCTCGGGAACCCGGCTGACGTGCAGGTGGGAGAGTGGGTGGCTGCGATCGGCTCGCCGTTCGGCTTCGAGAACACGGTCACTTCGGGCATCGTCTCGGGCACCTCGCGCTCGCTGCCCGAGGGCAGCTACGTGCCCTTCATCCAGACCGACGTCGCAGTCAATCCCGGCAACTCCGGCGGCCCGCTGTTCAACCTCAACGGCGAAGTCGTCGGCATCAACTCGCAGATCTACAGCCGCACCGGCGGCTACATGGGCGTGTCGTTCGCGATCCCGATCGACGTCGCGACCGGCGTCAAGGATCAGCTCATCAAGAGCGGCCACGTCACGCGCAGCCGCATCGGCGTCTCGATCCAGGACGTCACCGCGCAGCTCGCCGAATCGTTCGGGCTCGACCGCCCGCGCGGCGCGCTGGTCGGCATGGTCGAGGACGACAGCCCCGGCGCCAAGGGCGGCATCAAGGCCGGCGACGTGATCCTCAAGGTCGACGGCGAGACCGTCGAGACCTCCTCGCAGGTGCCGGTGATGATCGCGGGCAAGAAGCCCGGCTCGTCGGTCGCACTCGAAGTGTGGCGCAACGGCTCGAGCAAGGAGCTGACGGTGCGCCCGGTGGAAATCCAGGAGAAGGGCCAGCGCGTCGCCTCGAACGACTCCGAGCAGAGCGACGAAACTGCGAAGCTCGGCCTCGCGGTGCGTCCGCTGACTCAGCAGGAGAAGCGCCAGGCGGAAACCGACGGCGATCTGCTGGTCGAGGACGTGGACGGCCCGGCGGCAGGCGCGGGCGTGCGGCCCGGCGACATCATCCTCGGCGTCAACGGCGCGAAGGTGAAGTCGATCGACGAGCTGCGCGCCGCGGCCAAGAAGCGCAACGGCAAAGTGGTCGCATTGCTGATCGAGCGTGATAATGCACAGATCTTCGTACCCGTGCGGGTCGGTTGAGGTTGATCCCGCTGAGATGCGCCTGCTTCTGATCGAAGACGACCTGCAAGCCGCCGAGTATCTCGTCAAGGGACTGCGCGAGAGCGGCTATAGCGTCGAGCACAGCCCGGACGGCCGTGACGGCCTGGAGAAGGCCGGTCACGGTCCGTACGACGTGATCATCGCGGATCGCCAGCTGCCGTATCTCGATGGCTTGAGCGTCATCACGGCGCTGCGCGAGCGCAGCGACCGCACGCCGGTGCTGATCCTTTCGGCGCTCGGCACTGTCGACGACCGGGTGCACGGCCTGAAAGCCGGCGGCGACGATTACCTGACGAAACCTTTCGCTTTCGCCGAGCTGCTGGCGCGAATCGAGGCGCTGAACAGACGCGGCGCGGCGGCGAGCGAGACGACGCGGCTCAAGATCGCCGACCTCGAGCTCGACCTGCTGGCGCGTCGCGTCGCCCGCGCCGGGCGCAACATCGAGCTGACCACGAAGGAATTCCAGCTGCTCGAATACCTGGTGCGCCACGCCGGCCAGACCGTGACGCGCACCATGCTGCTGGAAGGCGTGTGGAACCTGCATTTCGATCCGCAGACCAACATCACCGACGTGCACATGAGCAGGCTGCGCAACGCCATCGACCGGGGTTTCCCCAAACCGCTCATTCACACGGTGCGGGGCGCGGGTTATGTTCTGAAGGAATGACAGGCAAGCCGACCCTCTCCCCATGACCGCGGCGCCGCCGCGGATGCGGCTATCGTCGGCGCGTCTCGCCGCGCTGTTCGTCATCATCTTCGCGGCGGCCATCACGCTGGTGCTGACTGCGGTGTACGTGCTCACCGCGCGTGTGCTCGATCGTGAAGTCGACTCCGTGATCCGCACCGAGGTCACCCATCTAGTCGACGATTATTCGACCGGCGGCCTGCTGCAGCTCGTAGCCACGCTGCGGCGTCGGGCCGATAGCTGGGACCGCACGGGTGCGGTGTATCTGCTGATCGAACCGAACGGGTATCCGATCGCGGGCAACCTCGCGCACTGGCCGTACGAGTTCGACACCTACGGCAGCTGGATCGAATTCGAGATCGACGCTAGCGTAGCCGGCGGCGTGGTCTCGCATCCGGTGCGCGCGCAGGTGTTCCTGCTGCCGGGCGGCCGCCGGCTGCTGGTCGGCACCGACATTCTGGAGCGGCACAAGCTGGCGTCGCGGCTGCGCACGGCGATGTTCTGGGGCGCGGGCTCGAGCGTGCTGCTCGCGACAGTCTTCGGGCTCAGCTACAGCCGGCGCATCCGCCGCCGCGTCAGGGCTTTCGCCAGCACGTGCGAGTCGATCATGGGCGGGGACCTGTCGCGACGCCTGCCGGTGGAGAAGACTCACGACGAATTCGACGAGCTCGGTACGGCAGTCAATCGCATGCTCGAAACCATCGAGCTGCAAACCGACATGTTGCGCACGACGTTCGACAGTGCTGCGCACGATCTGCGCGGCCCGCTGTATCGAGCGCGTGTGCGCATCGAGGAATCGCTGCAACACGAAGGCCTGAGCGAGGATGCACGCGGGACGATGGAGGCGACGCTCGCGGAGCTCGAACGCGTGCAGCGAACGCTCGGCACGCTGCTGCAGATCGCCCAGGCCGAGGGCCGCGGGCGCGATGTCCCGACCGAGCCGGTCGACCTGGCGGCGCTCGCGCGCGAGCTGGTCGAGCTGTACCGGCCCGAGGCCGCGACGCGCGAGATCACGCTCGAATATCGAGGAGTCGAGGCCGTCGTCACTCGCGGCAACAGTCAGCTATTGGCGCAAGTGCTCGTGAATCTGATCGAGAACGCCATCAAATATGTGTCGCCGGGCGGACGCATCGACGTGGGTGTCGCACTCGAGACGGAAGCCATCGTGCTGCAGGTCGCGGACAACGGGCCCGGCATTCCGGCCGCAGACCGGCAACGTATCCTGCAACCGTTCGTGCGCCTGGAGCGCGATCGAGAGCAAGTCGGCAGCGGGTTGGGATTGAGCCTGGTCGCAGCGGTCGTGCGGCTGCATCGCGGCAACATCGAGCTGCTGGATAACAATCCGGGATTGATCGTGCGCTGCTCGTTGCCGAAAGAGTCGGAGTCGGGCTGAAGCTCGACCTACAGCGCCCGATCGACCTTGATCCAGACTTCGCGCGCGTCGCTCTGCGTCGAGTACTGGCGGCTGAGGATGCCGCTCTGGTGCGTCGATGCGGTTTCGTCGACGCCGCCGAGCCGGATCCATTCGCCGAGCGGACCGCTGGCCTGCGTCGTCAGGTGCTGCGTCTGGACAGTGCCGTTCACCACGCGCTCGTCCTGTTGCGCGATGTCGAGCACGACCTGCGTGCCGTTGACACGAGGCGTGACCTCGAAGCCGCTGCTCAAGTTGCGGTACTCGGTGACCGCTCCCGCAAACGGGCGATGTCCGCCACGCGCAGCCGCCGCCGTAACGATCGGCACATCGCTGCCCGTACTGATGAACGCCGAGTTGCCTTCGATGACCTGCACACTCGCCACGCCATCGTTGCGATCTCGCGCATTCGAACTGGTCGCGTTCACTGCCACGGCTGAGCCGCGATTGCTGACCACCGCGCTCGCCTGGGCGCGCTCGCGTTCGACTTCCTGTTGAGTACTGCGCCGCACTGACACGAGCAACTGATTCGGCTTGCGATCGATCTGCGCCAGCGCAGCGCGCAACTGCTGCACGTTCGCAGGACTGGCCCGCACGAACAGCTTGTAGTCCTGGCCGGTGAGCGCTCCGCCCTGCTCCACGAGCGGCTGCAGCACCGGGATGACCTCCGCGGCCGTCCGGTACTTGAGATCGATGACCTCCAGGGACTGCGCCAGGACGGGGCAGGCGATCAGGTAAACGCTGATCAGGACCCACGCCCAGGGCTGGATGGCTCTGCCTAGCGGATTCATGGGGGCATTGTGCCTCAACTTCCGCCCGCCGCTGCCGAAGCAGGCCCCAAGGCTATGAATCTCATCATTGGCATCCTGGTCGTATTCGGCTGCGTCCTGGGCGGCTTCGCCGTGCATGGCGGTCAGCTCGGTGCGCTGTGGCAGCCGTCCGAGCTGCTGATCATCGGCGGCGCCGCGACCGGAGCGCTGATCATTGCCAATCCGATGCGTGTGACCAAGCGGGTCGCGGGCGGGTTCGTCACGCTGCTGAAAGGCGCGCGCTACAAGAAAGAGCATTACCTGAACCTGTTCGCCGTGATGTACGAGCTGCTGTCGCTAGCGCGCAAGGAAGGCATGATGGGCCTGGAGCGCGTGATCGAGGAGCCGGCGAAAGCCGAAGTGTTCAAGAAGCGCCCGCTGATCCTCGGCGACCATCACGTCATCGAGTTCATCCAGGACTACCTGCGGCTGATCATCAGCGGCGATATGGACGAGCACCAGCTCGAGGCGCTGATGGATCAGGAGATCGAGACGCATCACCACGACGGCGAGGAGCCGGCGCAGGCGATGAGCAAGGTGTCGGACGCGATGCCCGGCTTCGGCATCGTCGCGGCGGTGCTCGGCATCGTGAACACGATGGGCGCGCTCGGCGGTCCGCCCTCCGAGATCGGCCACAAGGTCGCGGCCGCGCTGGTCGGTACCTTCCTCGGCATTCTGCTCGCGTACGGCCTGCTCGGCCCGATGAGCAACGCGCTCGAGCGCATGGCGCGCGACGAGACGCATTTCTACACGACCATCAAGACCTGCATCATGGGCTTCCTGCGCGGCCAGCCGCCGCAGGTCGCCATCGAGTTCGGCCGCAAGTCGACGCCGGGCCCGCTGCGACCGAGCTTCAAGGACCTGGAAGCGCAGCTGCGCAAGAAGGCCTGAGGTCATGGGTCGCGCCGCTGCCAAGGAAGTCGCAGGCGCAGAGCCGCGGCCGATCATCATCAAGAAGGTCAAGAAGGGCGGCCACGGTCATCACGGCGGCTCCTGGAAAGTCGCGTTCGCCGACTTCGCGACCGCGATGATGGCGTTCTTCCTGCTGATGTGGCTGATGGAAGCGACCACCGAAGAGCAGCGCGGCGCGATCTCCGAGTACTTCAACAACCCTTCCGATGTGCAGGGCGCGAGCCCCGTGCCCTCGCCGTCGCCGGTGCAGGGCCCGGGCGGCGCGAGCACCAGCATGATCAAGCTCGGCGGCGGCATGGAGCTGCACCACGATGCCGCGCCGCCGGCACCGATCGCGCCGCCTACACCGGGTGTGCAGACCGCGACCCGTCCGGACGATGATGCCGCGCGCAAGACCGAAGATGTGAACGAGAAGCTCGACAACGAGCGCCTGGCCGGCTTGCTCGAAGAGCTGCACAAGGCCATCGACGAGCGCGAGTCGCTCGCGAAGTTCAAGGACCAGATCCTGCTCGACGTGACGCCCGAGGGCGTGCGCATCCAGATCATCGATCACGAGCGCCGCTCGATGTTCCCGCTCGGCAGCGCGCGCCTCGAAGACTTCAGCAGCAACATCCTCAAAGAGCTCGCGCACATCGTCAGTGGCGTGCCGAATCGCATCAGCATCAGCGGTCACACCGATGTGAAGGCGTACGTCGCAGTGAACTACACGAACTGGGAGCTCTCGGCCGATCGCGCCAACGCGGCGCGACGCGCACTGCTCGCCGGCGGGCTCGCGCCGGAAAAAATCGGCCGCGTGGTCGGCCTCGCATCGAGCGTGCTGCTCGATCCGACGGCGCCGGAGAGCCCGGTGAATCGCCGCATCAGCATCGTGGTGATGAACAAGCGCACCGAAGCGGCCATCAACGCGGAGAACGGCAATCTGCTGATGGTGCAGGACACAGGGCCAGCGCCCGCGCCCGGCGGCGAACCGGTCGCTCAGCAGCCGGCAGTGCCTTAGGGAATCTGGATCTTGCCGCCGCCGCGCCCGCCCGGCCCGCCGGGTCCCAGGTTCGGCATGCCGCCCTGGGGCACGACCAGCTGCGAGGCCTGCTGACGACGCAGCTCCTGGATCTGCTGCACGGTGCGCTCGATCGCGACCGTCGCGGCAGCGGAAAAGCCCGCGACTGCATCGGCGAGCGTCTTGCCTTCGATCTCGAAGCTCAGCGGCACCGGCCCCATGTTCGTCATGATTTCCGCCTGGCCGACGAACACCAGCGGCCGCGTGGTGTCCGGCGCGCCCGCGGCAGTGACGGGCGTCAGCTGGCGAATCGCACCGACCTTGCGGTCCGTGAACATCTCCTCGCGATAGAGGCCGGCTGCATCCATCTGCGGATCCTGATTACGTTCATCGGCCATGGTCGCGCGCCTCTAGCGAAATTTACGGAATATGCGGGCCGCCAGTAGACCAGCGCCCGCCCGGATCTTCAAGGCACCCGGCCGGGACGCTTCCGGTACAATGCGCGCAACATGCCAGCGGCGCATCGATAGTGCGCGCAGGACCACGCCATGCAGGAAACCGACAACCCTTTCAGCGAAGCCTTCGGCAAGGCCGTCGATCTCGGTAACAGGATCGCGGACACCGACGACAAGGCCGACATCTGGGACATCGCCGACGGCCTGCTCGCCGGCGCCGTGCAATATTGGCTGTACTCGCGCCAGCCGTGCGCCGATCCGGAGTGCGAAGAGTGCGTGCCGATCAGCACTGCCGAAGGGCGCATCGAAGAGCTGCGCCGTCTGATGCGTCAGTTCGCCGAAGAGAGCGAATACTTCCACTCGCCGACCGATCGCAACGTCGGGCGCGCGTAACGCCGGCGCGTTTGTCAATCACCGCATTGCGAATTTTCGCGCAGAAATTTTTCGTGCGCGCTACCCGCTTGATCCGTAAGGCAGCGTAAAAACCACGCCGTTGCGCGGCCCAGTTTTGCGATCCAGCGCACACCGCCTTGAGTGCGACGCGTTCCACACTTTGTCTCGTGACGACGATGACGACGACGCCGGTCGCGGGAGGCTCTGCACCGTGGGAATGTTGAAGAACCTCAAGCTGCGCCATCGCGCGTACGAGTGCGCGTTCAACTCGTTTCGTTTCGCCGCGCGCTTGCGCGGCGACCTGAGCGAGTTCGCGCCGTCGATCGCCGAGACTCTGCAGAGTGTCGGCGACGAGCTCGCTGCGCTGGCGCGCGATAGCTGCCCGAACGAAAACGAGCGCCGGCAGTTGATCGACGGACTCGAAGGCGCGCTGCGCGCACTCGGACTCTCCGATGCCGCGCAGGTCCACATCGTCTCGCAACTCGCTCCGCGCATCATGGCGGGCGAACCGGCGAGCGCGAGCAAGGAAGCGTGGACACGGATGGCTGTGTGACCCTGACTTAACGAATCATCGGCAGTGGTTCACGCCGGTCTCTCGAGCGTAAGACATAACCTCAAATTCCCTACAGATTGCGACTCGCGACCAAATCAAGTGTCGGCTGAAAGCGACCAAACCGCTTGACTTATCCCCGCTACGAAGCGGATTATCAAACCGTTCCAAGGGCAAACTCGCCGAAAGGCGAGGACGCAAAGCTTCCGGTCTAACGGATTCATTTCCTAAGAC
>DATENH010000217.1:0-12954 GCA_035275145.1 Steroidobacteraceae bacterium
CCACAGGATCATCGAGTGAAGGTGCCCACCTTCGAGCATCCGCCGCAGCGGCTTGCCCTCGTCCAGCAAATGCGTTTGCCCGACGTACTCGGCGATCGACGCAGGCCGCAAGCGATCCGCGAGCGGACGCGTATCGGGGGCTGCGGTGCGTGCACTCACTGCTTCCTCGTCAGGGCCTCGAGGCGCTGTGCCCAACCGCCAAACCAGGCGAGCGCGAGCGTCAGGCCGCAGGCGATGCCCACGACGTCGGCGTACACGTCGCGCAGATCCGCCTCGCGACCGACCCTCATCGCACCCTGCACTCCTTCGATCACGATGCCCATGACGAGCAACCCGACAGCGATCATCGGATAGCGCGACCGGGGATAGATGCCGGCGAACCACAGCGACAGCACCAGATAGCCGACGATGTGCTCGAACTTGTCGTTGACTCCGCCCATCGTCGGCAGGTCGTGCGACGGCACGAGATTGGCAATGACGGCGAGAATGACGAGTATCCAGGCGGACACGAGCCACAGACGTGGATGACGTAGAGCGAGCAGCATGAGATTACGGCTTGCGAGCGGGCGCCGCTGGCGCTGACGAAGCGTCGCCGATCACGTCGGCGCCGGGCGGCACGGTGAAGGTGAAGCGCGACGGATCCAGCGGCGGATTGCGTTCCAGCTTGCTGAATTCGAGGCCCGTGGTCTGTCCGAGCTTGTCGGCGAGTTGCATGTATTTCAGCAGCGCGCCGTCGAAGCCGAGGCGGACCCAACGGAAATCGGTGTCGTCGCGCTTGGGTTCCATTCTCACCCATTCCACCGATCCTTCACGTGACACCTGCGTAACGTTGAAGTTGTCGGCGAGATTGCTGCGGCCACTCAGCAGCATCGCGGGCGTCGCCGACAAGGTCTCGTCCAGCTTGCGCACCGTCACCTGCTCCAGGTCGCTGTCGTAGATCCAGATGCGCGCGCCGTCGGCGACGATGACTTGCTGGTAGGGCTTGCGGTAGTCCCAGCGGAAGCGGTCCGGCCGCGAAATGGCCAGCGTGCCGCTCGCTTCTTCGATCGTCTGACCGTTGCGATCCGTGAGGACCTGCTTGAACTCCGCCTGCAGACCGTCGAGTCCTTGCAGGAACGTTTCGACACGCTGCTGACCCGCTTGCGGGCTTTGCGCACCGGCGCCGAACGCGGGGCTGGCAGTTGCGGCTAGAAGGATCAGCGCGCTTACGAAGCGCGCGTGGTGCAGCGACTTCATTTGCATCACTGTTCGGGAGGCGCCGGCGACAGCACTTCGCGCATGCCGTTGGACTGCAGCGGTCCGACGATGCCTGCCGCCTCCATGGTCTCGATCATGCGAGCGGCGCGGTTGTAGCCGATCTTCAGACGCCGTTGCACGCCGGAAATGGACGCCTTGCGGCTCTCGATCACGATGCGCACGGCCTGGTCGTACAGCGGATCCTGCTCGCCGTCGACTCCGCCTTCGACCTCCACTCCAGGATCGCCCGGCTCGCCGGGCATGCCCGGTATCGGGATGGCGGGTCCTTCGAGGATCTCCCGCATGTAGTTCGGCTCGCTGCCGCGCAGACCGCCGACCACGCGATGCACTTCCTGATCCGAGACGAACGCGCCGTGCACGCGGATCGGCACGGACGTGCCGGGCTGCAGGAACAGCATGTCGCCGTGACCGAGGAGCTGCTCCGCGCCCATCTGGTCGAGGATCGTGCGCGAGTCGACCTTCGCCGAGACCTGGAACGCGATGCGCGTCGGGATGTTCGCCTTGATCAGGCCCGTGATGACGTCGACCGACGGACGCTGGGTGGCCAGGATCAGGTGGGTGCCCGAGGCGCGCGCCTTCTGCGCGAGCCGCGCGATCAGCTCTTCCACCTTCTTGCCGACGATCATCATCATGTCGGCGAGCTCGTCGACAATCACCACGATGAACGGCAGCGGATCGAGCAGCGGCACTTCGTTCGGATTGCCTTCCGGACCGAGCGCCTTCATCAACAGCGGATCGCGGATCGGCGTACCCGCCTCCTGCATCTCTTTCAGCTTGCGGTTGAACCCGGCGAGGTTGCGCACGCCGAGCGCGGCCATGAGCTGGTAGCGGCGCTCCATCTCGGCCACGCACCAGCGCAGCGCATTCGCCGCTTCCTTCATGTCGGTCACGACCGGCGCCAGCAGATGCGGAATGCCCTCGTACACCGAGAGCTCCAGCATCTTCGGGTCGATCATGATCAGGCGGATGTGCTCGGCCGTGGCTTTGTAGAGCAGCGACAGCACCATGGCGTTGACGGCCGTCGACTTGCCCGAGCCCGTCGTGCCGCCGACCAGCAGGTGCGGCATGCGCGCGAGATCGGCGACCACCGGCGCACCACTGATGTCCTTGCCGAGCACGAGCGCCAGCGGCGAGGTCATCTCGTCGTACGCCTTCGACTTGATGATCTCCCCGAGCGTGACCAGCTCGCGCTTCTCGTTCGGGATCTCCAGGCCGACGGTCGACTTGCCCGGAATCACTTCGACGATGCGCACGCTGACCGCGGACAACGCACGCGCCAGGTCCTTCGCCAGGTTCGAGATCTGGCTGACCTTCACACCCGGCGCCGGCCGCAGCTCGAAACGCGTGATCACGGGGCCGGGATGCACTTCGACGACCTCGGCCTCGACGTCGAAATCGCGCAACTTCAGCTCGACCAGGCGCGACATCGCTTCGAGCGCCTCGGCGGAGTAGCCCGCCTGGCGCGCCGGCGCATCGTCGAGCAACGACAGCGCGGGCAGTTCTTTCGCGGTCGGACGCTCGAACAGCGCCGCCTGCCGCTCCTTCTCGTGACGCTCGCTCTTCTCGACCTTGTGCACGACCGGCTCGATCTTCGGCGGCGGCCGATTCGCCACCCGCTTCTGCTCTTCGCGGATCACTTCGCTGCGCGCTTCCTTCACCTCGCGGCCTGCCTTGATCTCACGCGTGCTCTTGATGCGGCCGGTCAGCCAGCCGAGCGCATTCAGCGTCACGCGCCCAGTGCGATCCATGATTTCGATCCACGACACGCCGGCGAACAACGAAACGCCGGCGAGCCACAGCGCGAGCAGCAGCAGCGTCGCGCCGAGGAAGCTCAAGCCGGCGTCCAGCCCTTGCCCGACGAAAGAGCCCAGCACGCCGCCGGCAGAGCTTGGATAACGCGCGGCAGCGAAATGCAGACTCGCGAGGCCGCAGCTCGTGATGAGCGTCAGCACGAAACCGGCGGCGCGGAACGCGACGGTGGCGCGCGATGGCGCGTCGGTCTTGCTGCGATCCTGGTAGAGGAGCCAGCCGGTCACGCCGATCATGATCGGAAACAGGAACGCGGGCGCGCCGAACAGCATGATCAGCAAGCCGGCGAGGTGCGCGCCGAGCGGACCGATCACGTTCGAGATCGGGCCCGGCTCGCCGGTGGTCGCGAACGACGGATCGTTGCGATCGTAAGTAATGAGCGCCGCGAGCACGATCAGCGCCAGTGCGCCGAATACCCACAACGCGCCCTCGCGCAGCGAGCGCACGACCGTCGCACCCAGCCGCACTCCGCCTCGCGCCTCAGCAGTGGTCGCCAAAGTCAATTCACCTCAAATAAGCACACTAACTTTTTGATATTCAAACGAGATCAGCCGCGCATTGCAAGGAAAATCGCCGTGCCGTTTATCGCACGGATCGACGCGATCTATTTGGCGGGGCTGCTCTCATTTACATACCATGCCGTGCCGAACCTTTTTTCGTGAGGAAGTATCCATACATGAGCGCTCCCCGTCACTGCCGGCTCCTGATCCTGGGTTCCGGGCCCGCCGGTTACGCCGCTGCCGTCTACGCCGCGCGCGCCAATCGCAAGCCGGTGCTGCTCACGGGAATCGAAGAAGGCGGTCAGCTCATGACGACCGTCGAAGTCGACAACTGGCCGGGCGACCCGCACGGCCTGACTGGCCCGAGCCTCATGGAGCGAATGCGCAAGCACGCCGAACGGTTCAATACCGAGGTCCTGAACGACCACATCAACAAGGTCGATCTGTCGAAGCGGCCGTTCTACCTCGAAGGCGACAGCGGCAAGTACACATGCGATGCCCTCGTCATCGCAACCGGTGCGACGGCGAAGTACCTCGGGCTGGAATCCGAGCAGCACTATCGCGGCCGCGGCGTCTCCGCGTGCGCCACCTGCGACGGCTTCTTCTTCAAGAATCAGAAGGTCGCGGTGGTGGGCGGCGGCAATACCGCCGTCGAGGAAGCCCTGTACCTGTCGAACATTGCTTCGCATGTCACGCTCGTCCACCGACGAGACACGCTGCGCGCGGAAAAGATCCTGCAGGATCATCTGTTCGAGCGGCAGCACGCAGGCAAGATCAGCCTGGTGTGGAACCACAACGTCGCGGAAGTGTTGGGTGACGAGAACGGCGTCACCGGCCTGGCGGTCACTCCCATCGCCGGGGGCCAGGCGAAGCAGCTCGACGTCACCGGCGTATTCATCGCGGTCGGCCATGCGCCGAACACGCAACTCTTCGAAGGGCAGCTCGAAATGAAAGGCGGGTACCTGATCGTCAAGACCGGCCTCGGCGGCAACGCGACGCAGACGAGCGTGCCCGGCGTATTCGCCGCGGGCGACGTCGCCGATCACGTCTACCGTCAGGCGATCACCTCCGCCGGCACCGGCTGCATGGCAGCGCTCGATGCGGACAAGTATCTGGACCAGCTCGACGCCGCGAACAAGCGCTGAAGTGACGCTGCGCGTCGTCGATTCGATCGAGACCGTTCCAGCCGAGCAATGGAATGCGCTGGAGTCGGGCGGCAATCCGTTCGTGCGTCACGAGTTTTTGCTGGCGCTCGAGCGTGCCGGTTGCGTCGGCCCTGGAACCGGCTGGATCCCGCGCCATCTGCTGCTGCAAACCGCCGATGGCGAGATCGACGCGGCGCTACCGCTCTATAGCAAGAGCGATTCGTGGGGCGAATTCGTGTTCGATTGGAGCTGGGCGCGCGCGTATTCGCAGGCGGGTCTGCGCTACTACCCGAAGCTCGTCGCGATGACTCCGTTCACACCGGCAACGAGCCCTCGCCTGTTGGCAAAAACGCAGTCCGCGCGTGAGCGGATGGCGGCGGCGCTGGTCGAGCACGCGCGCAGTCAACGCGTGTCGTCCGCACATCTCCTGTTCGTGACCGATGCGGACCGCGCGGCGCTGGGCTCACGCGACTATCTCTGGCGCAAGGACTGCCAGTTCCACTGGCAGAACCGCGACTACCCGAGCTTCGACGCCTTCCTCGCGACATTTCGCTCCGAGAAGCGCAAGAAAGCCTTGCGCGAGCGCCGCCGCGTGCAGGAGAACGGCATCCAGTTCCGCACGCTTGCCGGCGAGGAGATGGACGAGCGGCTGTGGGACATCGTGTTCGGATTCTCGGCCAGCACCTTTGCCGTGCGCGGTCATGAGCACTATCTGAATGCTGAGTTCTTCCGCTCCGTCTCGGCGGCACTGCCCGGCGCGGTGGTCGTGAAGCTCGCCGAGCTGCAGGGGACGCCGATCGCGACCGCGATCTTCTTCCGCGGCGCCGACACGCTCTTCGGACGCTACTGGGGCGCCGCGGCCGAGTTTCACAGCCTGCATTTCGAGACGTGCTATTACCAGGGAATCGAGTACTGTATCGAGCAGGGTCTGCGGCGCTTCGAGCCCGGCACGCAGGGCGAGCACAAAGTCCCGCGCGGCTTCGAGCCGACGCAGACCTGGTCGGCGCACTGGATTGCGGATCCGCGGTTCCGGCGCGCGATCGACAGTTATCTGGATCAGGAGCGGACGGCCGTGGACGAATACATGCGGCAGGTGCAGGAGCACGTGCCGTTCAAGAAGGAGTCGGGCTGAAGCCCGACCTACAGCCCAACAATGCGCGGCTCGATCGTTTGGTTATCGGAGCGCGATTCACCGGATGCCTTTCCGCCCGTGGACCGAGCGCTGCGCGAGCCGGATGGCCTGCTCGCTGCCGGCGGAGATCTGACGCCGCCGCGCCTGCTTGCGGCATATCGACGCGGCATCTTCCCCTGGTACTCGCGCGGTCAGCCCATCCTATGGTGGTGCCCGGATCCGCGCGCGGTGCTGTTCCCGAGCGAGCTGCGTGTCTCGCGCAGTCTCGCGAAGTCGATGCGCAATCGCGGCTATGTCACCCGATTGAACACTGCGTTCCGCGATGTGATCCGTGCGTGCGGCAGCAGCGAGCTGCGGCCCGGAGGAACCTGGCTGTCGCCGGAAATGCGCGCGGCCTACCTCAAGCTGCACCGGCTCGGCTACGCGCACTCGGTCGAGACCTGGGAAGGCGAGCGCCTGGTCGGCGGGCTGTACGGAGTCGCGCTAGGCGCGGTGTTCTTCGGCGAATCGATGTTCAGCATCGAGCGCGACGCGTCGAAGGTCGCCCTCGAGCGCTTGTGCAGGGAGCTGCTGGCGCGCGAGTTCCGCATGATCGACTGCCAGATGGCCACGCCGCATCTGCTCAGCCTCGGCGCGCAGCTCATTCCGCGCCCGTCGTTCATCGAAATGCTCGGCGGCCACGTCGGCGACGAGCCCGAGCCGCAGCGTTGGGTGGATGCGACGCCAGCATCCGCTGACAGCGGTTCCGCGACCTGATCGCCGGCCGCGCTG
Organism: Steroidobacteraceae bacterium; assembly: GCA_035275145.1. Taxonomy (GTDB): domain Bacteria; phylum Pseudomonadota; class Gammaproteobacteria; order Steroidobacterales; family Steroidobacteraceae; genus Steroidobacter. The sequence goes on from DATENH010000217.1 coordinate 6,615, forward strand.
CAGCCCGCCGTCGTGCGCCGCGGGTTCGTTGCATTGCCCCATCCCTTTATGCACAATTCGCGCGCTTTCCGGCCGCGAGCCGGGTAACCCCGAAGAGTGCATGGCGAAAGAGGACGCAATTCAGATGGAAGGACGTGTGGTCGACACACTTCCGAACACGACCTTTCGCGTCCAGCTCACGAACGGTCACACCGTCATCGCGCATATCTCGGGAAAGATGCGGAAAAACTACATCCGCATCCTGACCGGGGATCAGGTCACGGTGGAGTTGACGCCGTACGACCTGACGAAGGGAAGAATCATCTACCGCGGCCGTTAGCCGCGATCCCGCCTACTCGGTTTTTTCGAGGAGCGCCTGCTCGCTGTCGGCGCGGGATTCCACTTTCAGGGCATCGTCCGCGCCGAGCGTCACGAAGGCATGTCCGCCGCCTGCGAGACGTCCGAACAGCAGCTCTTCCGCCAGCGGCCGCTTGATCGACTCCTGGATGACTCGCGCCATCGGGCGCGCGCCCATCTTCGGGTCGTAACCCTTGCGGGCCAGCCACTCGCGCGCTGCGTCGTCCACGTGGAGCTGCACGCCCTTCTGCTCCAGCTGCGCCTCGACTTCCACCAGCAGCTTGTCGACCACGCGCTGAATCGTGCGCGAGTCGAGGCCGTTGAACTGGATGATGCCGTCCAGGCGGTTGCGGAACTCCGGCGAGAACAAGCGCTTGATCGCCTCCATGCCGTCGCTTGCGTGGTCCTGCTGCGTGAAGCCGATCGACGGGCGATTCATCTCGAAGGCGCCGGCGTTCGTGGTCATCACGATGATGACGTGACGGAAGTCGGCTTTGCGGCCGTTGTTGTCCGTCAGCGTGCCGTGGTCCATGACCTGCAGTAAGAGGTTGAACACGTCCGGATGCGCCTTCTCGATCTCGTCGAGCAGCAGCACCGAGTGCGGATGCTTGTTGATCGCTTCGGTCAGCAGACCGCCCTGGTCGAACCCGACGTAGCCCGGAGGCGCGCCGATCAACCGCGAGACCGTGTGACGCTCCATGTACTCGGACATGTCGAAGCGGATCAGCTCGACGCCCATCGCGATCGCCAGCTGCCGCGTCACTTCGGTCTTGCCGACGCCGGTCGGGCCGGCGAACAGGAACGAGCCGACCGGGCGACGTTGGTCGCCGAGCCCCGAACGGGACATCTTGATCGCCGCGGCCAGCGAGTCGATCGCCGTATCCTGGCCGTAGATGACCAGCTTCAGGTTGCGCTCGAGATTGCGCAGCGTGTCCTTGTCGTTGCTCGAAACATTCTTCGGCGGAATGCGCGCGATGCGCGCCACCACGTCCTCGACCATCTGCGTCGTGACCGTTTCTTCGCGCTCGCCTTCCGGCTTGAGACGCAAACGGGCGCCCGCCTCGTCGATGACGTCGATCGCCTTGTCCGGTAGCTGCCGGTCGTTGATGTGCCGCGCGGCGAGCTCTGCAGCCGCGACCAGCGCATCGTCGGTGTACTTGACGCCGTGGTGCTCCTCGAAACGAGTGCGCAGACCCTTGAGGATCTCGACCGTCTCCGGCACCGAGGGCTCGGTGATGTCGACCTTCTGGAAACGCCGCGCCAGCGCGTGGTCCTTCTCGAAGATGCCGCGATACTCGGTATAGGTCGTCGAGCCGATGCAGCGCAGCTCGCCGTTGGCGAGCGCCGGCTTGATCAGGTTCGAGGCGTCCATGACGCCGCCCGAGGCCGCACCGGCCCCGATCACCGTGTGGATCTCGTCGATGAACAGGATCGAGCCGGGATTCTTCTTCAGCTCGGCGAGCACGCCCTTCAGGCGCTTCTCGAAATCGCCGCGATACTTCGTGCCGGCGATCAGCGCGCCCATGTCGAGCGCGTAGACGGTGCTGTCGCTGAGCACCTCCGGAACCTTGTCCTCGACGATCATGCGCGCCAGGCCTTCCACCAGCGCGGTCTTGCCGACGCCGGCTTCGCCGACGTACAGCGGATTGTTCTTGCGACGCCGGCACAGGATCTCGACCGTGCGCTCGATTTCGAGACGCCGGCCGATCAGCGGATCGATCCGCCCTTCCATCGCCAGCTTGTTCAGGTTGGTCGTGAACTTCTCGAGCGCCGTGCCGCCATCCGGCTCGTTGCGCTCGGCGTCGGGGCCGGCGGCCGGATCGTCGGTCTTGTCGGGACGGTCACGGTCCTCGACCTTCGACAGGCCGTGCGAGATGTAGTTGACGACGTCGAGCCGCGCGACGTCCTGCATCGACAGCAGGTAAGCCGCATGCGAGTGTTTCTCGCTGAAGATCGCGACCAGGACGTTCGCCGCCGTGACTTCCTTCTTGCCGCTCGACTGGACATGGAACACGGCGCGCTGCAGGACGCGCTGGAAGCCCAGAGTCGGCTGCACCTCGCGATCGTCGTCGTCCTTGAGCCGCGGGGTGGTCTGGTCGATGAAGTCCTTCAGGTCCTTGCGCAGCCGCGCGACGTCGGCGCCGCAGGCCCGCAGGATCTCCCGTACCTTGGGTGTGTCCACGATGGCGAGCAGCAGGTGCTCCACCGTCATGAACTCGTGGCGCGCCTCGCGCGCCGACTGGAAGGCTTCGTTCAGGCAGATTTCGAGTTCGCTGCTTAACACTTAAACGCTCTCACCCTTCAAGTCTCTTCCATCGTGCACAGAAGCGGGTGCTGGTGCTGCCGCGCATACGTGGTGACCTGCGCGACCTTGGTCTCGGCGATCTCGAAAGTGAAGACGCCGCAGACGCCCTTACCCCGGGTGTGCACCTCCAGCATAACGCGCGTCGCCGTCGTCCGATCCATGTTGAAGATGCGCTCGAGGACATCCACGACGAATTCCATGGGCGTGTAGTCGTCGTTCAGCAGGACGACCTGATAAAGCGGTGGTCGCTTGAGCTTGGGCTCGGCCTCTTCGGTAACGAGCTCGTGCTCACGCCGTGTGCTCTCTTCAGTCATCAACGTCGACGCATGCTCAATTCGGACTCTTTATAGGGTGGAAATCCAGACAATACAAGGCAGCATCCCTCGTAACGTGCGCTGCGTCGACCTCTGCGCAACTACAGCCGCCGCAGTGAGTTACGCACGAATCGAGGGGCGAATTTACCCGGTCATGCGGCCGGCTTGTGCGCGGAACTGCGCAGCGGCGCAGTCCCACTGAAGGAGTACGGGGACGTGTCGCTCCCTGCCGTCACTCGGTGCGATTTGCGCCGTAACTTTCACCAATGAGAACAATCTCTTGTGACAGGCTAACGCGACTCCTTATCATGGCGCGCCTGCAACCCGAAGGCGCGGCCAGCGCGTTAATAGCCCGGTCCTCGCACACAAGTTGAGTCGTGCATCACTAAATGTCGTTTTCAGCCACCCTGCGTGAGTTACAGACGCTGTCCGGACAGCAGCTGCTGGACCGCGCCACCAAGACCCTGCCGCAGGCGCTGACCGTCGTCCTCGTCGTCGCCATCGCCTGGCAGCTCGTGCAGATCACCTGGCTGCTGCTGGAGCGTCGTGCGCCCGCGGACAGCGCCGACATCGCAATTGCGCCGCCGCCCGCTGCGGCAGCGCGTAAGGGCATCGACGTCCAGGCGATTGCGACCGCTCACCTGTTCGGCGAAGTGCAGGCCGAACAGACTGCGCCGGAGGATGCGCCGCCGAGCCAGGCCAACCTGGTGCTGTCCGCAGTCTTTGCCGCCAACGATCCCAGCAAGGGCCTGGCGGTGATCGGCGAGTCGCCGCAGTCCGCGAAAGTTTACGCAGTCGGCTCGGTGGTGCGGCCGGGCACGAAGCTGCACTCGGTCTATCTGGATCGGGTCATCCTCGATCGCAACGGCCAGCTCGAAACGCTGTCGCTGCCCAAGCCGAACACGGCCGGCATCATCACGCGTTCCGCGGCGGTGACGCCGCCGCCACGCCCCGGCGGCAGTCAATTCGCGGACAACATCCGGCGTATCGCCGAGACGAATCCGACGGCGTTCGCGGAAATCGTGCGCCCGCAGCCGGTGTTCGCCAACGGCGTGCAGCGCGGCTACCGCGTCTACCCGGGCCGCAATCGTCAGCAGTTCGCCAAGCTTGGCCTGCAACCGGGCGACCTGGTGCTGTCGATCAACGGCACGCCGCTCGATGACCCGCAACGGGGCATGGAAATCTTCAACACGATCGGCACCTCCGATCGGGTCAGCGTGACCGTCGAGCGCAACGGCCAGTCCCAGGAGCTCACGCTCAACACCGCGCAGATCATGCTGCCGGATGCGAACTCGCCGCCGCCGGGCAGAACCGGGCAGCAGCGGCCGATCCAGACGCCGGCCTTCACGCCCGAGCCCGAATAACTCACAGGCCCCCGCAAAGAAAGCAAGGACCGTCCATGACGATCTTCAAGAACAACCGCTATCGCGCGCGCCTGATTGCGTTCGCGGTGGCCTGTGCGCTGACCTGGGGTGCCGCGCCAGCGCAGCAGCAACCGCCGGCTCAGGGCCAGCAGCAGACGACGATCACGCCGGCGTTCCGCGATGCCGACCTGACGCAGATCATCGAGGCCGTCAGCCAGATCACGGGTAAGACTTTCATCGTCGATCCGCGCGTGCGCGCCCAGGTCACGATCCTTTCTTCGACGCCGATGTCGCCGGACGCGTTCTACCAGACGTTCCTGTCGATCCTGCAGGTGCACGGCTTCGTGGCGGTGCCGTCCGGCAACGCCATCAAGATCATTCCCGACGCCAATGCGCGCCAGTTGCCGGGCCAGGAAGATTTGCCGGACCGCGTCCGGTCGGACTCGGACGAGTTCATCACGCAAGTGATCGCCGTGCGCAACGTGAGCGCTGCGCAGCTGGTGCCGGTGCTGCGGCCGTTGATTCCGCAGTACGGCCACCTCGTCGCCTATCCGGCGTCGAACATGCTGATCATCTCGGACCGCGCCAGCAACGTCAGCCGCATGATGCGCATCATCCAGCGCATCGATCAGGGCGGCGACGAGGAGATCGATATCGTGCGGCTGGAGAACGCCAGCGCGGCCGAGATCGTGCGCGTCGTCAACGCGCTGAATCAGGGCCCCGGCCAGCAGGCCGAAGCCGCGTCGACGGGCGCACGGCTGGTCGCGGACGATCGCACCAACAGCGTGCTGATTTCCGGCGAGAAGGCGGCGCGCCTGCGCCTGAAGACGCTGGTCACGCACCTCGACACGCCGCTCGAGACCGGTGGCGACACTCGCGTCCGCTACCTCAATTACGCGGACGCCGAGCAGATCGCCGGCAAATTGAAAGAACAGGTGACGGGCATCACCCAGGCCGCGCCGGGTGCACCGGCCCAAGGCGGACCGCAGGCCGCGGCCGACCGCAACACCACGATCTGGGCCGACAAGCAGACCAACGCACTGGTGATCACTGCCCCGCCGAAGATCATGCGTCAGATCATGTCGGTCGTGGACAAGCTCGACATCCGCCGGCTGCAGGTGCTGGTGGAGGCGATCCTGGTCGACATCTCCGAGAGCAAGTCGGCGGAGCTCGGCGTGAACTGGGCTGTCGGTAATACCGACTCGGACAGCACGGTGCCGATCGGCTCGTTCAACCAGACCGTCGGCGGCTCCAGCATCGGCAGCATCGCTGCAGCGATCGCGGATCCGAGCAATATCGATCCGACGCTGCTGCCGACCGGCCTGACGCTCGGCGCCGGGCGCTTCCTCAACTCTGGAACGAACTTCGCGCTGCTGCTGCGCGCACTGCGCGGCGACAGCAACACGAACATCCTGCAGACACCTTCGATCATCACGCTCGACAACGAGGAAGCGGAGATCAAGGTCGCGCAGGAAGTGCCGTTCCTCACCGGCTCCTTCACCAACACCGGCGTGGCGAACCAGCAGGGCCAGGTCAACCCGTTCCAGACGATTCAGCGCGAGGAAGTCGGCACGATCCTCAAGATCACGCCGCAGATCAACGAAGGCGACGCGGTGATGTTGAAGATCGAGCAGGAAGACTCCAGCGTCGCCCAAGGCACCCAAGGCGCCGTCGACCTGATCACCAACAAGCGCACCGTCACCACGACCGTGCTCGTCGACGACGGCGGCGTGGTCGTGCTCGGCGGCTTGATCACCGACACCGCGCGCGAAGGCGAGAATCGCGTGCCGATCCTGGGCTCGATCCCGATTATCGGCGAGCTGTTCAAGACCCGCAGCGGCGCCAAGGAAAAGCGCAACCTGATGCTGTTCATCCGCCCGACGATCATTCGCGACGGCGCGCAAGCCGCGATCGAAACGAACGCCAAGTACAACGTCGTCCGCAATCAGCAGCTGCAGCGCCGGCACGGCAAAGTCACGTTGCTGCCAGGCGAGCGCCAGCCGCTGTTGCCGCCGATCGAA
>DATENH010000218.1:0-3413 GCA_035275145.1 Steroidobacteraceae bacterium
TCCAGCAGCTTTTGCGAGAACGACCAGTAATTGAGCTCCGCGACGACCAGGATGCGGCCGGCGATCGGCGCGGGCAGGCGCACCAGGTATTCGACCTCACGATAGCCGCGCGGCTCGATGCGCGTGTCGTACAACACCCGATCCGCATCGAGAATGTTGGTGCCGATCACCCTGCTGTGACGATCGCCGAGCACGACCTTGAACGTGCGGGTGCCGGGCTCGGTGCGCCCGTCGACGACTGCACCGAGCCGGTAGAGCACGCGCCCGCTGCTGTCGACCAGCTTGAAGTCGAGCCACATCTCGCGACCTTCGGGGAAGCCGGTAGGCAGCTTGTGACCGGCGCCGACATTGCTGACCCGCACGCCGATGCTCTGCACACTGCCTGGGGTTGCAACAGCAGGCGCAAGGATGTCGATGCGCGCAGCGGATTTGAGCATCTCCTCGGCACGCTGCGCGTGCGCGTCGTCGCCCAACAAGCGCGGTACCAGGGCATTGCCGCCGACGAAGTAGTGCGTATAGATCCGCTCCCGTACCTTGCTGAAGGACGTCGCGGTACCGCGTGCCGGTTTCATGTGGCAGTCCTGGCACTGAATTCCCTCGCCTGCGTACGCGCTGTCGCGCCACTCGCTGTAGGTTCGCTCCAGCGGCACGCGAGTGAACGGGTGTGTCACATCGTGGCACTGGCCGCAGAATTCCGACTGCGTATGCAGCCGCGAGTAGGCCGTATCGTGATACGGCGACAGCGCGTCGTTGAAGGGCCCGAACTTCAGCGGGCGGCCGCGCAGCCTGGGAGTCAGAACGTAGGCGCCGTTGCCGATGCCGCGGGATTGCGAAATGTTGTGGCAGACGTCGCATTGCACGCCCCGGTCCGCGATCGGGCTCATGCGCTCGCCGGAGGGAGATGCCTCGTGGGTTACCACGCCGACGGGTGTGTGGCAGCCCATGCAGAACGGATCGGTCTTGCCGCCGCTCGCTCTGCTGGCGTGGCGCAGAGCCGCCCGGTAGACGGGATCCGCCCAGGCATTGGAGTGCATCGAGCCTTGCCACTGCGCATAAATGTCGACGTGGCAGCCGCCGCACACTTCCGGCGGATCGAACTGATCGGAGGTGACAGTGCGGCCCAACGTCGTCGCCCGGGAAGGGAAGAACGGCGAGTCGCCGCGACCCTGCGACGCGACTCCGGGGTCGAGGTGCAGGGTGTTGTCGGGAAATGCAACGACGCCGTACGGCGCGGGCGCGGTGCCGGCCGGTGCAGTGGTTTCTGCAGCGAGGCACGGCGCTGCCGTCAGCAGCATCAGTGCAGTAAGCGTCAGGCCGCGGCCGCCCGACGATCTGCGGCGACATCCCCCGGTACGCATCGTTCCATGTGCGCGTCGCGCAAGTGCGTGGTTGATGCACTACTACTCGGAGCGATGCGATAGGTCCACTCAAATATTGATCAATACGTGTAGCCGCGGCGAGCTCGTGCGCGTCGCGCGAGTATGCAGAACAATATTGTGTTGAGAGCCATGCTCGTAGTGTGTGCGCTCCGCGTGGCAGGCGCGGCGGTTGAATCGACAACGGCGCGGCGTGGCGTTCTCCGCGCGGAATTTCAGCGCTCGTCGTCGCGTAGTCGCGCGCCCACACGCTCGCGATACTGGATGCACTGCTCGAGCACGCGGCGGTATTCGGCCACGTCGACGTCGCGCTCGGAGCAGGGTAGCAGCAGGTCGCCGTCGCTCTTGAAGTTGCCGTCCCACACCATGAGCTGCACGTCGTCCCACGAGCGCGAGTACTGACGCAGCTTCTCATCCGTCATGCGATCGAAATACGCGCGCAGGTTGTAGCCGGTCTCATCCATGCGCTCGTCGGTCGGGTCCTGCTCGAAGTTCCAGGCTGGCTGCTGCACGCTCATTCCTCGACGATCGGCGCGGGCCGCGGCGTGGTGTCCTGGATCAGCTCGATCGCCACCTGGTCCGGGCCTTCGATGAAGGCGGACTTGATGCGGCCGTCCGCCAGGCTGCGCGGCTCTGCCGTCACTTTGATGCCGTCGTTGCGCATGCGGGCAAGGGTGGCGTCGAGGTCGTCGACGCTGAAGCCGAGGTGATCGAGCACGCGGCCGCGGGTCGAGACGAACGAGCCGCCGCGATACTCCACCGGGTAGATGATCATGCTGACGTGATCCGCCGTGACGAAGGCGGCCGGCGCGATCTGCACGTTGCGGTAGATGCGCTTCTCGGTCTGCGCGAAGTGGCGGAAGCCGAATTCCTTCGTGTACCACGCACCCGCGGCCGGCGGATCGGCGCTGAACATGTGGACGTGACCGAAGTTGTGATGGCGCGCGGTGTTCAGCTCGATCAACACGTGGTCGGGTCCGTCGACGTACGCGTAGAAGAACGAGCGGTTGCCGCCGACCATGTCGCTGATGTCGGTGAGCGGCGTGGCGAAGCGCGTGCCCTTGGCAAGCTGCTGCTGATAGGTCGACTGCATGTCCTCCGCGCCCCAGCCGATGTGCCAGATGCCGGACAGCAGCTCGCTCGGCGGCGGCGAGTCGACCTTCGTGAACAGCAACCAGGAATCGCCGGTCCAGATTGCGTCGCCGAGGCCGGCGAACGATTCCCTGCGCGCTTTGAACTTGGTCGTATAGAACGCAATCGCCGTTTCGGGATTGGTAGCGTTCAGATGCACGTGATGGAAGTGGGCCTGCGGCTGCGCGCCCGCTGCGAGCGGCAACGCAAGCAACAGGAGTGCCGCAAAGCCGCGCATCAGTCGTTCGCGCGAACCCATCCGTACGCGGCGTTCTGACGCGCGCCGCCGGCATCCAGATACGCGAGCTTCGCCTTCTCGAGGCTGTCCCCCGGAATAGCGTTGCGCTTGGCGTTCACGTCGATCATGTAGAGCTTCGCCGCATTCAAGCCGAGGATCTTCGCCTTGTCGGCCTTGCTGATCTTCGCGTAGCCGAACTTCTCGACGAACTCGTCGGAGATGTCGAAGCGCTTGAACGCTTCGATGGCCCACTGCGGCGAGCCCCACCACAGGCAGTCGGTGCCCCACACGACGTGGTCGGCGCCGTAGTGCTTGATGTTCTTGCCCATGCCGTGCATGCACAGCACCGGATCCGCGACCACCAGCGCGTTGAAGAAGCTGCCGACTTCCGGGTAGACGTTGCTCAGTTTCGGGTTGCGCTTCTTGATGTCCATCAGCACCGAGTGCCACTCGAAGTCGCCGGTCTTCGGGTCGAACTTGTTGCTGTCGAGATAGTTCGGCTCGTTCGGGCCGTGCTTGATCGCCGAGTGGTAGACCACGAAGTTGAAATCCGGGTTGGCGAGCGCCGCCTTCTCGACATCTTTCGGATTCGCCAGGTGACCGAGCGTGCGCGACTGGTACGAGTAACCCTTGTGCACGCTGACCAGCTTCATGCCGCGCTTGCGCGA
>DATENH010000219.1:0-38146 GCA_035275145.1 Steroidobacteraceae bacterium
GACTCATTGGCTCGCCTGCGCGAGGAGCCGCAGCTCATCGCGACGACAGTCGAGGAATGTCTGCGCTTCGAGAGCTCGAATCAGCTCGGCAATCGGCTCGTCGTCGAGCGCACGGTCGTGCGCGAGGTCGTGCTCGAGCCCGCCACGTATCTCACGCTGTGCATCGGTGCTGCGAATCGCGATCCGGACGAATTTGCCGATCCGGACCGCTTCGACATTGCACGCGCACCGAATCGCCATCTCGCATTCGCCGCCGGGGCGCACGCGTGCGCGGGGATGGCAGTTGCGCGCCTCGAAGGTCGGATCGCGATCGCCCGCGCAGTGCAGAGATTTCCGCAGTTGCAGCTTGCTGGGGAGCCAGTGCGCGGACGTCGTGCCCGCTTCAGGGGATTTACGTCGGTCCCGGCTCGCGTTCGCTAGTTGCGCGGATACTCGAGCTGCAGAGCAACCAAGTCCGCCGTCGCCAATCCCTGCTCGCGCTCGATCTGCGCCAGCACCGCGTCGAGTGCTTTCCCCACCGGCTGCTGCAGAATCGCCGCGTTGAGCTGGCGGGCGTTCGATGGAGCCGAGTGGAATACCAGCCCGTGCTTGCTGCGCACCTGCGGCTGCGAGCCTTGCATGGCGATACTCGATCGATACGTGCGCGCGTACGCGCCGCGCCGCGCCGCGTGCGCACTGTCGTCCTGTTCACCTATGACTGCTCGAAGAGACCGACTGGCAGGTCACGAAGCTCGCGCGGGAATGCGGCTTCGGCTCGGTCGATGCGCTTCAGCGCACGTTCGTGCGCCGGCTCGACACGACGCCTCGCGAGTATCGACGGCGGTTCGCCGGCGCGCAGCAACGGGCGTGATGCGAGCCTCGGCTCAGAGGTCTGCGGGACCGGCGCCGCCGAGCGCGAGCATGAGCTGCGCCGTATCCATGTAACGCTGCGCTTGCGCCCGAACATAGCCGAGGCGCGCTTGCTGATAGCGCCGCTCCGCGTCCAGCACCTGCAGCACGCCGACATTGCCTTCGTTGTAGCTCTGCCGAGTCATCGTGACGGTATCGCGTGCTGCGGCTTCGGCGCTCGCCTGCGCGAGCAGCAGTTCGGCGCCGTTGTCGAGCGCTTCGAGCGAGTCCGCGACCTGGCCGAAGGCAGCGAGTACCGTCTGCTCGTAGTTCGCACCGCTCGATCGCATTGCATCGACTGCGGCGCGCTTTTCGGCGCGCAGCGTGCCGCCATGGAAAATCGGTGCTACGAGCCCGCTCGTGAGGCTCCACACGCTGCTCGACTCGTCGAACAGCTCGTTCGCCGTGATCGCTTGCTGACCGATCGCGCCGGTGAGGTCGATTCGCGGATAGAGATTGGCTGTCGCTACGCCGACTGCCGCCGTTGCCGCATGCAGTTGCGCTTCGGCAGCGAGGATATCGGGGCGACGCCGCGCGAGCTCCGACGGCAGGGTCACGGGGAGCTGCCCTGGCAATGTCAGCGCCGCGAGGTCGAGCTCGGGAAGCGACGGATCCGTCGGCACCGTGCCTAGATTCAAAGCGAGCGCATGACGCGCTTGCGCGAGTTGCTGTCTGAGCGGGGACAGGAGCGTCGTATCGCTCGCAAGTTGCGACTGCGCACTCACGACGTCGAGCCTGGAGACCGAGCCCGCATCGAATGCGACCTGCACGAGCTTCAGGTTCTCGCGATCGCGCTCGAGCAGCGCATCGACGGTTGCGATCTGCGCACGCAGCGATGCGACCTCCAGCGCCTGATTCACTGCGTTGCCCGTGACGCTGAGCTGGGCCGCTTCGACCTGGCGCTGCTGATAGTCGGCGAGCGCATGCTGCTGCTCGATCGAGCGACTGATCTTGCCGGTGTAGTCGAGCGAGTAGCTCACGGTCGCACCGATCGAGAAGTACGTGAACGGCGGCGGCTTCGGCAGCGGTCCGAGAAACTGCGCACCGTACTTCTGCCGCCCGATGCCCGCGGTTGCGTCGACTTGCGGCCAGTGCCCGCCCGCGCGAGCGTTGACCAGCTCCTGGCTCTGCGCCAGCGACCATTGCTCGGCGGTGAGCCGCCGATTGCTTGCCAGCGCCCGCTCGACGATCTGGTCGAGCGCGTCCGAGTGGAAGAAGTGCCACCACTGCGTCGCCGGGCTGGTCCCGAGCAGCAGCTCTTGACGATCGGCTGGCGACGCGTCGGACGCCGCAGCGCTTTTCGGTGTGACGTACTGGTCGGTTGCGGGAGGCTCCGGATGTTTGAAATCCGGGCCGACGGCACAGCCGGCGAGCACGATCGTGACAGCAATGACAGCGAGCAGCGGAAATTTAGTTGAGAGATTCATCGCTACTCTGCCATAGCAGGTTGAGCGCTCGACTGCGATCGTGGCGCGCGTAGCAGCGCGACCAGCGGGATCGCAGCGACCGTCAGGATCAGCATCAACTTGAAATCGTTGTTGTAGGCGATCATCGCCGCCTGCTGTGTCACGGCCACATTCAGATGAGCGAGCTGCGACAGCGATTGCAACCCCGGGCTCAATGGCGTCAGGCCATCGCCGAAAGGTGTCACGTGCTCGGCCAGCCGCGCATGCATGATCTGCGTGTTGCGCACCAGTAGCGTCGTCACCGCGGAAATGCCCACGCTCGAGCCCAGATTGCGCATCAGGCTGAAGAATGCGGTGCCTTCGTTGCGCAGCTGCGGCGCCAGCGTCGAAAACGCGATCGTCGACAACGGCGCGAACACGCAGCCGGTACCGATGCCCTGCAGCAGCCCGGACCAGACGACCTGATTCGAATCCATCTGCAGATAGAAGTGGGTCATCCACCAGAGCGACGCCGCAGTCAGCGCCAGCCCGGTCGCCATGACGTAGCGGCCGTCGAGCCGATTGCCGAGGCGGCCGACGACGATCATCGCGATGAGCGTGCCGATGCCGCGCGGTGCGGTGACCAGGCCGGTGAGCACGACCGGATAGCCGAGCAGGCTCTGCAGGAGCGGCGGTAAGAGCGCCAGCGTTGCGAACAGCACGACACCGATGAGCGCGATGAACAGGTTGCCGCCGATGAAGTTGCGATCCTTGAACAGTGCCGGGCTGATGAACGGCGCCTTGCGCGTCGTGAGCAGGTGAATCACGAACAGATACACCGATATGACGCAGACGCCTGCCTCGATCCAGCTCTCGAGACTGCTGAACCAGTCGTTCGATTGACCGCGATCCAGCAGCAGCTGCAGGCTGCCGATCGCGAGCGCCAGCGAGGTAAAACCGAAGAAATCGAAGCGTGCCGCCCGCCGCACCGTCTCCTTCATGAAAGTCAGCACGCCGAAGAAGCTCAGGATGCCGAATGGCACGTTGATGTAGAACACCCAGCGCCAGCTGTACTGCTCGGTCAGCCAGCCGCCCAGCGCCGGACCGAGGATCGGACCGATCGTGACGCCCATGACCCACACGGTCATCGCCCGGCCGTGGCGCTCGGGCGGATTGATGTCGAGCAGCGTCGCCTGCGACATCGGGATCAGCGCCGCGCCCGACAAGCCCTGGGCGAGACGCGCCAGCACGATCTGCGGCAGCGACTGGGCGAGGCCGCAGAGCGCGGAGGCCAGCGTGAAGCCGAGGATCGAGTAGAGAAAGATCTTGCGACGGCCGAAACGACCCGCGAGCCAGCCCGTCAGCGGCGTCATGATCGCCGCGGCGACGATGTACGAGGTCAGCACCCACGACATCTGGTCCTGCGTCGCCGAGAGCGTGCCTTGAATCCGCGGCAGCGCGACGTTGGCGATCGTGTTGTCGAGCGCCTGCATGATCGAAGCGAGCATCACCGAGAGCGTGATGAGACCGCGATGCTGGACTGTGCTCATCGGCTCGCGGTGACAGCGGCAGAGGCAGCGGCCGACTCGGTGTCGACTTTAACTACTGCCGAGAGGCCTGCGTGCAGCGGAAATTCCGCGGCGTCGAGATTCTCGAGCTCGATGCGCACCGGCAGGCGTTGCACCACCTTGACCCAGTTGCCGGTCGCATTCTCGGCCGGCAGCATCGAGAACTGCGAGCCCGTGCCCGGACTCACGCTCACGACCTTGCCTTCGAAAGTCTTGCCGGGATAGCTGTCGATCCGCACGCTCGCCGCCTGACCGGCACGCATGCGGCCGAGCTGGTCTTCCTTGAAGTTCGCTTCGAGCCACACGTCGTTCGTGGCGACCAGCGCGAACACCGGCGTCGAGGCTGCGACGTAATTGCCGACCTGCAATTGCTCGACGCGTGTCACCACGCCATCGCTCGGCGCAGTGACCGTCGTATAGGAGAGATTGAGACGGGCGCGGTCGAGGGCTGCCTTCGCCTGCATCACCGCCGGATGTTTGGCGGGATCGATCTGCGGATTGCCACCGAGTTGCGCGATTACGCCGCCGATTTCGTGTTGCACGCTGGCCAGCCGCGACCGCGCTTCATCGAGCGCGTGAGCCGCGCGCTCGACCTGAGCCTGCGATGCGATGCCGGAGCCGATCAGGCGCTTCTGCCGGTCCAGCTCGCTCTGCTGGAACGCGAGCGTTTCCTGCGCCGAGGCGAGATCGGCCTGGCGCTGCAGATACGTCGCCTTGAGCGAATCGACCTGCAGTGTCGCGGTGGCGAGTTGTGCTTCGGCTTCGGCGACGTAAATCCGGAAGGGCGCATCGTCGAGTCGGTAGAGCAGGTCGCCGCGGCTGACTTGCTGGTTGTCGTGCACGGCCAGCTCGACGACGCGGCCCGGCACGTTGGCACTGATCGCCGTGCGAGCCGCCATGACATAGGCATCGTCGGTCTTCTCGTAGCGTCCGCCGGTCACGTAGAAGTAGGTGGCGAGTAGGATAGCGACGATGGGACCTGCCACGAGCAGCGGCACCCGGGCACGTTGCCAGCGGTTCGGCGGCGTCTCGTCGGCCGGGGCAGTCGGATCGGGTGTGGACATCGGTGCGAGTCCCTTCAGCGACCGGCGACGCGCGCGCGGCGGCGGGAAACGGTTGCAATTGCCGGCGCCTCGGCGGCTGGCGCAGCCGCCTCCAGGCTGCAGGCGTTCTCGTGGGCATGCTCGAGTACTCTGAGGAATGCCTCGCGCTCGGCCTTGCTCATACCCGCGAAGACTTCGTTGCGCGTGACCTCGCTGATGCGATCGATCTCATCGAGTATCGGCGCGGCCTTGCGCGTCAGATACAGCCGGCGCGCACGCCGGTCTGCCGGGTCCGGGCGGCGCTCGAGGAGCTTGTCCGCCTCCATCCGATCGAGGATGCGGACCATCATCATCGGCTCGACCGCCGTCAGCTCGCACAGCCGCACCTGGCTGGCGCCTTCGTTTCTCGACAGGTGCACCAACACCTTGCATTGCATGAGCGTGAGCGAGACTTCCGCCGCATGCCGCTCGAAGCGCGCCACGTAGCGGCGGCTCACGTCCTTCAGCAGATAGCCGACGTTCTTGAAAGGATCCACGGGCAGGCGCCTCCGGCGCGGGCGGGCAGGTAACGCCGGAGATAGTAACAGAAGTGATGATCGCTAGCGGTGCTTTTGGTAGCTGATCGCTTCGTTACGAAACAGTAATGCGAACAGGACCATGATCAGCGCGGCGAACGCGGCCGGGTAGATCCAGATCTGGAACCAGTCGTGGTGGCCGTTGGCGTTGAAGCGGTCGGTGATCGCGCCCGCGGCCGAGAAGCCGACCAGCATGCCGACTCCATACGTGGCGAGCGTGATCATGCCTTGCGCAGCACTGCGGTAGTGCTCGCCGGCTTTCGAATCCGTGTAAATCTGGCCCGAGACGAAGAAGAAGTCGTAGCAGACGCCGTGCAAAGCAATGCCCAGGATCAATAGCGCGCCGATGTTGCCGGGTCCGCCGTACGCGAAGAGCGCGTAGCGAACCGCCCAGGCCAGCATGCCGACGAGCAACGTCTTCTTGATTCCGAAGCGCAGCAGGAACACCGGCAACAGCAGCATGAAGCCGACTTCCGACATCTGGCCGATCGTCAGCTTGCCGGTGGCATTGCTCGTGCCGATCTCGGTCAGGAACGGGCTGGCATTCTGATAGTAGAAGGCGAGGGGAATGCAGATCAGCACGGAGGAGAGGAAGAACACCGCGAAGTTACGATCGCGGAGCAGCTTGAGCGCATCGAGACCCAGAGCGGCGCGCAACGAGAATCCCCCGGCGCCGGTATCCATCGGTGGCGTCGCCGGCAAGGTCAGACTGAAGATGGCGAGCAGCAGCGACATCACCGCGCCCATCATGAAAGTGTTGCGCAGCGCGCCGCCCGCAACCGCCTCCTGCGAATCCCAGTGGAACACGAAGCTGATCACCAGCCCGGCGACGATCCAGCCGATCGTGCCCCACACGCGTACCAGCGAGAACTGCCGCGACGGATCCGTGAGCTGGCGGAAGGAGATCGAGTTCACCAGCGCCAGCGTCGGCATGTACGCGATCATGTAGGCGAGGACGTACGGGTAGAACTGCACGAAGTCCTTGGCCCGGAACATCTGATACATCAGCATCGCGCCGATCAGGTGCAGCACCGCGAGGATGCGCTCGGCGTTGAAGTACCGGTCGGCGATCAGCCCGATGATGAACGGCGCGATGATCGCGCCCCAGGACTGCGTGGAGAATGCCAGCCCGGTCTGCGCGCCGCTGGCCTGGAAATTGGCCGCCAGGAACGTCCCCAGCGTGACGAACCAGCAGCCCCAGATGAAGAACTGCAGGAACATCATCACGCTCAACCGTGCAGTTATCGCTCGCATTCGTCGTCTCCCGATCGGTTGGTCTTTTCGTTAGCGGACGGGCAGGTTTGCTAGGCGGCAAGGTTACCTGAAGCGGCCGGAATCAGGGCCGACTTGCAGGTTTTGCGCAGGTTGTTCAGGATCCTGCGGCAGTTATGCCCCCTGCCACTCAGGTGTCGGCCGTCCCCCGGCGCGCGAAGGACGTGGGTTTCGCCCTCGGCATCGCCGTGCTGTTTGCCGCGGCGGCCTGGCTGGGCATCTCATTGAAGCGTGAGCTGGGGCCGGTTGCGGCCATCTGGCCGTCCAACGGCCTGCTCGCTGCCATCCTGCTGCTGCGGTCCGGTTCGGACTGGCGCTGGACGCTCGCCGCGTGCTTCGTCGCCAACGTCGTCGTCAATTCCCTCGCCGGCAACACCCCGGACACCGCTATCGGGTTCTCGGCGGCAAACGCCGTCGAAGTGCTGATCGTCGTACGCGTCCTGCGCCGGTCGCTGACCAGTATGTCGGCGCTCGGCGATCCCAGGGTTCTGCTGCGCTTCTTCTTCTATGCCGTGGTTATCGCGCCGGCGATCGCTGCGGCGCTGGCTGCGCTGGTTCTGCAGGCGACGGTGGATGCGGAGTTCACGACCGTGTTCGTCCCGTGGTGGGCTTCGGATGCGCTCGGCATGGCCGTGGTATTACCGCTGGCGTTCGGCCTGCAACCTGCGGAGCTGCGCCAGACGGCGCGCGACGCGAGCTGGCAGACGGCCATCGCCACGATCGTGCTGGCGATTGTGACGACTGTCGTGGTTTGCGCCCAGAGCTGGTTTCCGTTGCTGTTCCTGGTGATCCCGCCGGTGCTGTTGATCGCGTTCAGGTTGGGATACGCCGGGACTTCCGCAGCGATCTTCGTCGTGGCCGCCATTGCGTTCGGGTTCACGCTCGCGGACCGCGGGCCGTTCGCAGCGATCAGCGAGCCCGAGCAGATTCTGGCGCTGCAGCTGCTGATTGCGGCGCTGATCCTGACGAGCTACCCGGTGTGCGCGGTCGTCGCCCATCAACGGCGGCTCCTGCACGACATGGCCGAAAGCGAAGAGCGCTTCCGCATCATTGCCGTGAACTCGATCGACATCATCACCGTGACCGACCAGCGCGGCGCGTGGGTGTACCTTTCGCCGTCGGTCACCGAGATGTTCGGCTGGACGCCCGGCGAGCTGATCGGACGCAACGGCGTCGAGTACGTCCATCCGGACGACGCGGCGCTGTACTCGGGTGGGATCGAGCTGCTGCGCAAGGGTCGCGAGATGCTGGCTGGCTCGTTCCGCATGCGCCATCGCGACGGCCGCTACGTCTGGGTGGAGACCATCTCGCGACCGCTGCGCGGCTCGGGCCGTGGCGGCTCTTTCGGTTGGGTCAGCAACACGCGCGATATCTCAGCACGCAAGCGTGTGGAGCAGATCCAGAACGAGTTCATTGCAACCATCAACCATGAGCTGCGCACGCCACTGACTGCAATGCTCGGCTCGATCGGTCTCGCCGCGAGCGGCAAGTTCGGGAATCCTGACCCGGCGCTGGCACGCCTGCTGGACATGGCCCGCACCAACGGCGATCGGCTTGCACAGCTCATCAACGACATCCTCGACTTCGAGAAGGCCTCCTCCGGCAAGATGCGCTTCGACCTGCGGCCGTTCGTCGTGGACGAGCTGATCGACCGCTGCATCACTGCGAGCCGGTACTACGCGGAGCGATTGAACGTGACCCTCGAAGCGCGCCACCGCGCGCCCGGCTCGTTGATCCGCGTCGACGACGGCCGCTTTCACCAGATCATGGCGAACCTGCTGTCGAACGCGGCGAAGTTCTCGCGAACCGGCGGCCGCGTGGAAGTCGACGTGGTCGCGCGCGATGGCCACTGCCGCATCAGCGTGATCGACCACGGCTGTGGCATTCCGATGGCATTTCGCAAGAAGCTGTTCGAAAGATTCTCGCAGGCAGACACGTCCGATGGACGCAGCCGCGGCGGCACGGGATTGGGAATGGCGATTGCGAAGCACCTGACCGAGCAGATGTCGGGGCGCATCGCCTTTGAATCAGAAGAGAACGTGGGAACTACCTTCCACCTGGAGTTCCCACTCGTGAATTCCAAGGCCGACGCAGCCTAGTCGACAGTGCTTCAGGCGCGGGTGCGACGTCGCGCGACTGCCAGTCCCAACACGCTCAATCCGAGCAGGGCCAGCGAGCTCGGCTCCGGGACCGACGTGGTGGGATTGATCGCCCTGACATGACTCAGCGTGAATCGATCGCCGCCCAGATTCATCCCCGCGGGGAGGAGCGACGTATCGAACACTGCCCAGGCGTTCGACGCATTGTTCGCGAACAACGCATGCCAGGTCGCATTCTTGATCATGAAGTAGTCCGCGGCCGGGTCGAGCAGGAACGCATAGACGTTCGCCTGGTTCGTGTCGTAGTAGGTGACGCTCTGCTCTTGAGGAAGGATCGTGGCACCGGGCAGCAGATCCTGGAGCCAGGAGAGCTCCGCGCCTCCCGAGTTCTTGAGTTGCGCCGTATCGAGCAGCGTGTCGACGCTGCCCACGTTGGTCCCGTTGTCCGGGCCCTCGGTAATCATGATGGCCCAAGAGGGTTGGGCGAGACTCAGCCCCAGCGCCAGCGCGGTGGTGAGCCCGAGAAGTCGTTTCATTTTGTCTGCTGCTCCAGGAGAAGGGATTTGAAAATCGACCGCTGCCACTCTGCAAGAGCTGCGCCGTCGTCGGGAACAGGATGAGGAACAAGACATTGTCCGTGCCTGGCTGTCGCGTCGTCTGTCGGACGTAAATTCCACCGACGATCGACGATGTGACGTGCATCACGTTCGGCGGCGACCCGTTCGCGACCCGAAAACAGCAATTTTTGCGGCAGCGTCCGACCCCTCGTTTTCGATCACCCTCTCGACGACCCACGTTCAGAGGAAACTCATGTCAATCGTTGCCCCCACGGCGTGGCGACCGGACCCGTCATGGACGCCGCGCAATTCCGCTGTCGCGATGGCGGGCAGCCGGCGCGAGCTGAGCCTGGTGTACCGGCTGCGCTATCGAGTCGCCGTTCATGAGCAGGGCAGGCGACCGGATGGCGCCGACTGCGAGCGCGAGGAGATGCAAGATACGCTCGACTCCCGCTCCTGCCTTTGGTACGCGCGCGACGGACAGGGTGTCGTCGGCACGATCACGCAGACGCTCGCCGGCCCGGATTTCGATCTGTCGCTGCTGCCCGCCGCGCTCGAGCTGAGTACGTTGCCGCGCGAACGGCCGTTGTTCGGTTTCAGCAGCCGCTTTGCGATCGACCCGGAGTTTCGCGGCAGCTGGGTGCTGTCGAGTCTCGCGCGACACACCTATGCGCATGGCCGCACGCTCGGCGGCAAGTTCGATTTCATGGCGACGATCCCCGCGCTGGTCGCGCTGTACGAGCGCATGGGCTATGTGCGCTACACCCGATCGATCATCGACGCGAGCGGACGCGATATCGTCGGCTTGCAGATCCCGATGGTCCTGCCCGCCACGGATTTCGAGCACCTGCGCCGCGTTCGCTCCGTCTGCTTGCCATCGGCCGAGCGCTTTGCCGAAGAGCCGCAGTGGGGTCGGTGGCTGCGCGCTCAGTATCCGATGATCGATGCCTATTACGGATCCGGGCGCAGTCAGGAAGAGCAGGGCGCAGCGCTTGCCAGGGAAGCGGAGCTGCCGATCGCAGTCGCGATGGAGCTGCTCGCGCTGAGCTTCGCTCACCGCGTTCCCGCCGGCGCGACGCTGCGCCTGCCAGGAGATCGCGTCACATGCTCCCTTCTCGTGCTGGAAGGAACGCTCGCTGCCCGCCGCGGCGCTGCCGATGAGTCCCGGCCTCGCTGCGCGCCGGACGGCGTCGAATTTTCGCAGGTCGAAATTCGCAGCGCGACGGACGCGCTCGTGCTCTGCATGCCGGATTGGGCCGTCGCGCGCCTGCAGCGGCGGCATCCGGAATCCGTGTGCCGCCTGAAGGAACTGCTCCGCCAGTCCGCCACGGGTGGCGTCCTGCGCTGACGGCGAGCACAATGCGGGGCATGTCCGCGCTACTCAACGATCACGAAATCACGGAGCGG
Organism: Steroidobacteraceae bacterium; assembly: GCA_035275145.1. GTDB lineage: Bacteria > Pseudomonadota > Gammaproteobacteria > Steroidobacterales > Steroidobacteraceae > Steroidobacter. Next base: position 10,795 of record DATENH010000219.1, read on the forward strand.
GTCCTCTCGCACATCGCCAACCGCAGCACCGATGCCGGCGATGAGTTGTGGCGCGAGCCCGTCGACAACTATCGCTCGCCGCAGCGCTTCGAGGCTGAGATGGAAAGAGTGCTGCGGCGATCGTTCGCAGCGTTCTGTCCTTCGGCAGCGCTGGCCGAGCCCGGATCGTTCATCGCGCGCGATGCGGCCGGCATCCCGATCGTGGCAGTACGTGGCCGCGACGGTGTGGTGCGAGCTTTTCAAAATGTCTGTCGCCATCGTGGCATGCGCATTGCGGCGGACAGCGGTTGCGCGAATGCATTCGTCTGCCCGTATCACGGCTGGACGTACGAGTTGGATGGACGGCTGCGACACATCCCGCATGCCGAGGGCTTTCCGGGTCTCGACAAGAAAGACCACGGTCTCGTGCAGCTACAAGCCATCGAGAGCCATGGCCTGGTCTTCGTGTCGCAAGCGCCGAAGGGAACGCAGGCGCAGCTTGCGGGCTTGCCGCAGTTGATCGGCAAGGATCAAAAGCTCTACGCCACGAGTGCGCGCGTGACCGAGGCGAACTGGAAGGTCGTGCTCGAGGGGTTCCTCGAGGGTTACCACATCCGGGTCACGCATCCGGAAACTTTCTTTCCGTACGGCTTCGACAATCTGAACGTCGTCGAGCACGTCGGTCCGCACAGTCGCGTGACGTATCCGTTCCGGCGGATCGAAAAGCTCGCTGCCGTGCCGGCGAACGAGCGGAACGTCATGGGCTTCGTGACGTTCGTGTATCACATCTTCCCGAATGCGCTGATCACGATGCTCTCGAATCACACCAACCTGCTGGTGCTCGAGCCGCTGAGCGTCGATCGCACCAACGTCGTGGCGTATTCGCTGACCAACTGGACCGGCGACCCGGCGGAAGCGCTGGCAGCCGCAACGAAAGACTCTACCTTCACCGAGATCGGCGCGAGCGAAGACCGCGCCGTCGTCAGCGCGATCCAGCGCGGCATCGTCAGTAATGCCAACGAGAGTTTCGTGTTCGGCCGCTACGAGAGCGCGATCGTGCACTTGCATCGCACGCTGGGCGCCGCGCTCGCGCAGTAGCTCACTTCAGGTCGAAGCGGTCCAGGTTCATCACCTTGGTCCAGGCCGCGACGAAATCCCCGACGAACTTCTGCCGCGCATCGGCGCTTGCGTAGACTTCGGCCAGCGCTCGGAGCTGCGAGTTCGAGCCAAACACCAGGTCAACGCGCGTAGCGGTCCAGCGCACCGCGCCGGTCTTGCGATCGCGACCTTCGAATACTTCCTTCGCATCCGACGTCGGCACCCACTGCGTCGCCATGTCGAGCAGGTTGACGAAGAATTCGTTCGTGAGCGCTTCCGTTCGGTTCGTGAGGACGCCGTGCTGCGATTGTCCGGCGTTGACACCGAGCACGCGCAGGCCGCCGATGAGCACCGTCATCTCGGGAGCGGTCAACGTCAGGAGCTGCGCACGATCGATCAGCAGAGCCTCGGCCGGCACGGCGAATCTCGCCTTCTGATAGTTGCGGAAGCCATCCGCCACCGGTTCGAGTGCTGCAAAGGACTCGACGTCGGTCTGTGCCTGCGAAGCATCCATGCGCCCGGGTGTGAAGGGCACCTTGATCTGGACGCCCGCATTCTTCGCCGCGAGCTCGACACCGGCACAGCCGGCCAGCACGATCAAATCGGCGAGCGACACCTTCTTGCCGCCGGACTGTCGCGCGTTGAACGTCTTCTGAATTCCTTCGAGCGTCTGCAGCACTTTAGCCAATTGAGCCGGCTGATTGACAGCCCAGTCCTTCTGAGGCGCGAGACGAATGCGCGCGCCATTCGCACCGCCACGCTTATCGGAGCCGCGGAACGTCGACGCCGCGCTCCATGCACTGGACACGAGCTGCGAAACGGGCAGCCCGGAAGTCAGAACGCTGGCCTTCAGCAGAGCGATGTCGTCCGCGTCGATCAACGGATGATCGACTGCAGGAATCGGGTCCTGCCACAGGAGCTCTTCCCTGGGAACCTCCGGCCCGAGGTAACGCGCGCGCGGGCCCATGTCACGATGCGTGAGCTTGAACCACGCCCGGGCGAACGCGTCGGCAAATTGCTCCGGATGCTCGAGGAAGCGGCGCGAGATTTTCTCGTACGCCGGATCGAAGCGCAGCGCGAGATCCGTGGTCAGCATCGTCGGCAGCAGTTTCTTCGTCTTGTCGAACGCGTGCGGAATGGTCGCGCCCGCCGCCTTGGCCACCCACTGGTGTGCGCCGGCGGGACTCTTGGTCAGCTCCCACTCGAAGCCGAACAGGTTCTGGAAGAAGTTGTTGCTCCACTTCGTCGGCGTCGTGGTCCAGGTGACTTCCAGTCCGCTGGTGATGGCGTCGGCGCCTGCGCCGGCGCCGAACTTGCTGGCCCAGCCGAAGCCCTGAACTTCGAGATCGCCGGCCTCGGGCTCGACGCCGACGTGGCTGGCCGCAGCGGCGCCGTGCGTCTTGCCGAAGGAGTGCCCGCCGGCAATCAAGGCGACCGTCTCTTCATCGTTCATCGCCATGCGAGCGAAGGTGTCGCGAATGTCTTTCGCCGCGGCGCGCGGGTCGGGGTTGCCGTTCGGGCCTTCCGGGTTCACGTAGATGAGGCCCATCTGCACGGCGCCGAGCGGGTTTTCCAGATTGCGCACCTGGGCGTCGGCGTAACGCAAGTCGCCGCCGAGCCACGTCGACTCGCGGCCCCAGTACACGTCCTGGTCGGGCTCCCACACGTCGGGCCGGCCGGCCGCGAAGCCGAAGGTTTCGAAGCCCATCGTCTCGAGCGCGACGTTGCCCGCAAGGATCATCAGGTCGGCCCAGGAAATGTTGGCGCCGTACTTCTGCTTGATCGGCCACAGCAAGCGGCGAGCCTTGTCGAGGTTCGCGTTGTCCGGCCAGCTGTTGAGCGGCGCAAAGCGTTGCTGCCCGCGACCGCCGCCGCCGCGCCCGTCACCGGTGCGATAGGTGCCGGCGCTGTGCCAGGCCATGCGAATGAACAGCGGGCCGTAGTGACCGAAGTCGGCCGGCCACCAGTCCTGCGAGTCCGTCATCAATGCGGCGAGGTCCTTCTTCAGCGCCGCGTAGTCGAGGTTGGCGAATGCCTTGGGGTAGTCGAAGCCGCTGTCCATCGGATCGGACTTCGCCGAATGCTGGTGCAGGAGATCGAGCCGCAGTTGGTTCGGCCACCAGTCGCGATTGGCGGGACCGCTGCCATGCTTGAACGGACACTTGGCTTCGCTGGACATGCTCGTCTCCCGCAGATTTGAAGGTGCGTCGGGAGACTACCGTCGGGGCCGGCCGGATAGAATTCGATTGGTTGGATGCTTTCGATAGGCAACGTCAATGGGTCGGCAACACCAGCGCTGCCCACGCAACTAGAGGGGCGAGCGCGACCACGACCGCGCTATAGGCGAGGAGCTGGCGATACAGAGCTTCCCGATCGATGCCGTGTTGCGCTCGCGAGTACCAGCGCGCCGTTCGTGGAGAACGGACTGACATCCACGATGGAGGAGGAGATTGCCAGCGCAGCGACGACGCTCACGGCATCGACCTGTCCCAGCAGCAACAAGGGCACGGCCAGCGGAATGATCGCGCCGAGCACTCCCACCGTCGATGCGAATGCCGAGACGATTCCGCCCACGTAGCAGAGAAGCAGGGCGCCGATGAGCGGTGCGCCGGCACTCGACACGGATTCCCCGACGTAGGTAACGGCGCCGCCTTTCTGCAGCACCGCGATGTAGGTGACGACGCCGCAGATCAGCAGGACAGTCGACCAATGGATCTGGTCGACAGCGCGTGCCTGATCCTTGGGGAACAGCACCGTCAGCACGACCGCGATCGAAATCGCCACGAGCCCGACATTCAACTCGAACACCAGCGCGCCGACACCGAGCGCGATCAGTCCGATGAGAGTGAGCACCTGCGGATAGCCGAGCCGCTTCGCGTTCGCTTCGCTTGTTTCCGGAGTTTCGACGCGAACTGCGCGCTGCGTAAGCAAGCTCCGTCCACCGAAGACGAAGAAGACCGCCCCAGCGACGAGGAGATTGAAGACGAAGCTCGCGAGGAACAGATGCATGTCGTTGCCGGGGAGATGGGCCCGCGCCACGACCTGATTGGTGATGCCGCCGTAGATGCTCATGGGAGAGAAGCCGCCGCCCTGCGCACCGTGGATCACCATGAGCCCCATCAGCAGCGGACTGATGCGGTACTGCTGCGCGAAGCGCAGCGCTATGGGCGCGATGATCGCGACTGCGCCAGGACTGACTGCACCGACGCTCGTGAGCAGCGCCGTCACCAGAAACATCATCCAAGGAATGGCCGCCGCGTGGCCGCGCACCGACCGGACCGCCTGCCGGACGAGCCAGTCGATCGTGCCGTTGTTCTGCGCGATCGCGAATAGATAAGTGATGCCGACCAGCGTGACGAACAAATCACCCGGAAAGCCTGCCAGGACAGCAGCGGCCGGCAGGTCGACGAACAGGCCGCCGACGATGAAGGCTATGACGAACGCCAGCGCGCCCATGTTGACCGGCAACACGGTGCCGAGGACGAACAGGACGACCAGCCCGACGATGCATGCAACTTGCGGCGACACGGCGCGGCATATTAGCCGGCGCGGCTCGACATCTGAAGCAACATGCGGATTTCAGGCAGGCAGGAGCCGCAGTTGGTGCCGGCCTTGAGCCGTGCTCCGATCTGTCGAGCATCTGTGAGCTGGTGGCGGCTGATCGCATCCCGGATCGTGTTGTGGCCGATGCCGAAGCAGGAGCAAACGACCGGACCTGGGTCGGCCGATGCCGCGGCGGGCACCCCTGCGAGCAACGCAAAGCGATCGCTCGCACTCAGACGCTCCTTCGTGAAGAGCTCGGCCAGCCAGCTGCGCGGTGGCAGCTCGGTCCGCGGCGACAGGAAGATGCATGCCGCCAGGCGATCTTCCACCAGCCAGGCGCCGCGATAGTCTCCGGTTGCGACGTCGTGATAGTCGAGATAGTCGGCATCAGGGTCCCCGGCGCCGAGGAGAGTGCGCGCCCACGTGGACCAGTCGGCCGGAACGCTGCGGCCCGCGAGCTCGTAGCGCAGGAACTGCTCGCCAGCGATTCGCGTCCACCACGTCACGTCGAGTGCCGCAAGCTTTGCACGAGCAAGCACGAAGCCATGCCACGTCACCCGGAACGGCTCGACGCGCGCGGGCGTGTGTTTGAATTCCGGCTCGCCGGAGATCGGGTCCACCGCCGGGCTCACCAGTGCGCCAGCTCGTGCATCCGACGCAAATTGATCGTTCCAGTGGATCGGCACGAATGCGGTGCCGCGCGCAGTCTCGCCGCTCATGCGCAGCTTCGCTACGAACGATCCCCAGCGCGTGGCGACGCGTGCGAGATCGCCGGCGCGCACACCGGTCAGCAGAGCATCCTGCGGATGCAGATCGATGTACGGCTCGCTCAGATGCGCGAGCAGGCGCGGCGCCTTGCCCGTCCGCGTCATCGTGTGCCACTGATCCCGGATGCGGCCGGTGTTGAGAACGAACGGATAGTCTTCGTCGGGCGCGTGGACAGGCAGGCGAGGGGGCGTGCTAACCAAGCGGGCTTTGCCGTCGACGTGATGGAAGCGTCCGTTGCCGAACAGGCGCTGGGTTCCTGAACCCCGCGACAGCACAGGCCACTGGATGGGGTCGAGTGCGTCGTACTCAGTGCGACTCAGGCCGATGAGTCCGCGAATGTCGAACGCACGCGCACTGTCATTGCCCGCCGCAGACAGGCGTGCGTGCTCGTCGAAGATCTCGCAGGGATGCTGGTAGTCGAAGCCTCGCGCAAATCCCATCCGCTTCGCCACTTCGCACACGATCCACCAGTCGGGCCGCGCTTCCCCGGGCAGATGCAGAAACGCGCGCTGGCGCGAGATGCAACGCTCCGAGTTGGTGACCGTGCCGTCCTTCTCGCCCCACGCGGCAGCCGGCAACAGCACATGCGCAAGAGCGGTTGTGTCGGTTCGCGCGCTGCAATCCGACACGACGACGAACGGGCAGCGTGCGATCGCTTCGCGAACCTTGTTGGCATCAGGAAGACTGACCGCCGGATTCGTCGCCACGATCCACAGTGCCTTGATGCGGCCGTCGTGCACGGCATGGAAGAGGTCCACCGCTTTCAGACCGGGCTGCGTGGCGATCAGCGGGCTGTTCCAGAATTCCTGGACGAGCTGCCGATGGCTCGCGTTGCCGATGTCCATGTGTGCGGCGAGTGTGTTGGCCAACCCGCCGACCTCGCGCCCGCCCATCGCGTTCGGCTGACCGGTGATCGAGAACGGTCCCATGCCGGGACGGCCGATGCGCCCCGTCAGCAGGTGACAGTTGATGATGCTGTTGACTTTGTCCGTGCCCGCGGAAGATTGATTCACACCTTGCGAGAACGCGGTGATCACCCGCTCCGTGTTAGCGAACAGAGCGAAGAATTCAGTCAGCTGCGTCTCGTCTATGCCGCACGCTTGCGCGACAGCGCGCACGCTGCCAGCAGAGCTCGATGCGGTGGCTTCTGCGACATCAGCATCCATCGTGTGCGCTTGCAGGAAGGCCGTGTTCGCATGACCGTGCTGTCGCAAGTAGGTCAGCAATCCGTTGAAGAGCCACACGTCGCTGCCGGCGCGAATCGGCAGGTGCAGATGGGCGATCTCGCACGTGGGCGTGCGGCGCGGGTCGATTACGACGATCTTGAGATCTGGCCGGAGCTCCCGCGCTCGCGAGATGCGCTGGAACACGACGGGATGGCACCAGGCCGTGTTGGATCCCACCAGCACGATGAGATCGGCGATCTCCAGATCCTCGTAGCAGACCGGAACGATGTCCTCGCCGAACGCCCGCTTGTGGCCCGCGACGGCAGAGGCCATGCACAGTCGCGAATTGGTATCGATGTTCGCGGCGCCGATGAATCCCTTCATCAGCTTGTTGACGACGTAGTAGTCCTCGGTGAGCAGTTGCCCGGAAACGTAGAACGCGACGGACTCGCGTCCGTGCTCATCGATCGCGCGACGCAGACCGTTCGCGACGCGATTCAGTGCTTCATCCCAGCTCGAGCGGCGACCGTCGACGACAGGATCGAGGAGCCGATCATCCAGGCCGAGCGTATTGCCGAGTGCGGTGCCTTTCGAGCAGAGCCGACCGTGGTTGGCCGGATGCCGGGAATCGCCGGCAATTTCCACTGCACCGCTCGCAGCGCGCTGTGCGAGGACTCCGCACCCGACGCCGCAATAGGGACACGTGGTGCGCGTGGCGCCGGTCATCGAGCCGGTTCGGCGAACGCCGGACCGAACAGCAGCTTCTCACGCAAGCCCGTGATGTCGCGGCCCTCGGCCATGAGCGCGGAATACCACGCACCGTCCCTGGCGTCGCCGTACAGCACGGCGCCGCGGACTTTGTTGTCGCGAATCACCAGTCGCTTGTACACGCCGCGCTTGGGATCGCGCAGGACGATCGACTCTGCACCGTCGCCGCCGAGGAAATCGCCGACGGAATACAGCTCGATGCCAGTCACTTTGAGCTGAGTGGCGACCACTGAGCCTTCGTAGCGCGCAGTACCCACCTCTGCCAGGTGAGTAGCGCAGACTCGTGCCTGCTCCCACAACGGCGCAACCAGACCGAAGGTGCTGTTGCGATGTTGAACACACTCGCCGACCGCATAGATGCTAGGGTCGAACGTCTGCAATGTGTCCGTGACCAGCACACCGCGACCGCACTGGAGTTTCGCGTTGCGAGCGAGATCGATATTCGGCCGCACGCCGACGGCCATGACGATGAGATCCGCCTGCAGCTCACTGCCATCGTCGAAGCGCAGTCCGGTGGCTCGATGTTCGCCCAGGATCGTCACTGTCTTCGCGGGCATCTTGAACTTCAACCTGCGGCTTTCGAGCGAAGCCTTGAGCAGCGCCGCGGCAGATGCATCGAGTTGCCGCTCCATCAAGGTGTCGAGCAGGTGCACGACCGTGACGTCCATCCCACGGCGCATCAGTCCGCTGGCGGCTTCGAGGCCCAGCAGTCCGCCACCGATCACTGCGGCAGTACGGTAGCGCTGGGAGGCTTCGAGCATCGCGTCGACATCCGCAAGATCGCGGAACGTGACGACCCCGGCGAGATCCGTCCCGGGAATCGGCAGCATGATCGGGTTCGATCCGGTGGCGAGCAGCAGCCGTTCGTAGGGCTGCTCGATGCCTTGCTTGGATCGCACGACTCGTCGGAGCCTGTCGATCTCGACCACCGGATCGCCGGCATGCAACGTCACGCCGTTCTGCGCATACCACTGCGGCGGATGCAGCACGATGTCTTCGATGCGCTTCTCTCCAGCGAGTACCGGCGACAGCAGGATGCGGTTGTAGTTGCCATGCGGCTCGGCGCCGAACACGGTGATGTCGTAAGCCTTCGGCGCAATCGCCAGCAACTCCTCGACCACCTTCATGCCCGCCATGCCGTTGCCGACGACAACCAATTTGCGAACGCCCGTGGTCCGGCGCAGCGGAGCGCTGCGGATCCAGATCGAGCCGTCGGTAATTCGAACCGGATACGCACGCACCGACAGCTCCGGCGCTTCCATGCAGCGTCCTGTCACGAGGCTGAAGTGATGTTTGTAGACGGGGGAGGCGACGACCAGCTCGCCTTCCAGGTCGCCGACCAGCCCGCGCGCCAGCACGTTGGCGTGGCTGTGCGGATCGAAGTTGTCGAGCGCGTACACCCGATCGTCCACGCGGAAGATCGCAAACTGATGGCCGTCGATCAGCGCCGCGACGCCGGAATCCGGCAGCAACTCCTCCAGCCCGCACACGAAATGCCAGGGACTTGCGGCCATCACACGACCTCGGTACGCCGGCGCTCGCGTTCTTCGCGGGTCGCCGGACGAATCTGTCCGCGCTCTGCGGTGAACACGACGTTATCGTCGGCGCGATCGCTGTTGACGAAGTGGCGGAAGCGCTTCAACGTCACCGGATCGTTGATCGCGCGGCGCCATTCGCACTCGTACGTGTCGATGATGCGCGCCATGTCGGCTTCCAGCTCGGCTGCGATGCCCAGCGTGTCGTCGATGATGACCTGCTTGAGATAGTCCAGGCCGCCTTCGAGATTGTCGAGCCAGGTAGCCGTGCGCTGCAGCCGGTCGGCGGTGCGGATGTAGAACATCAGGAAGCGGTCGACGTAGCGGATGAGCGTTGCGCTGTCGAGGTCGGAGGCGAGCAGATCGGCGTGGCGCGGCTTCATGCCGCCATTGCCGCAGACGTAGAGATTCCAGCCCTTCTCGGTCGCGATGACGCCGACGTCTTTGCTCTGTGCCTCGGCGCATTCGCGGGTGCAGCCGGAGACTGCGAACTTCAGTTTGTGCGGAGCTCGCAGTCCCTTGTAGCGATTCTCGAGGTCGATGGCATAGCCGACACTGTCTTGCACGCCGTACCGACACCATGTGGAGCCGACACACGACTTCACGGTACGCACTGCTTTGCCGTAGGCGTGACCGGATTCGAAGCCGGCGTCGATCAGCTCTTTCCAGATCAGCGGGAGCTGTTGCACCTGGGCGCCGAACAGGTCGATGCGTTGACCGCCGGTGATCTTCGTGTAGAGCCCGAACCTCTTGGCGACCGCGCCGATCGTGATGAGCTTGTCGGGCGTGATCTCGCCGCCTGGGACTCGCGGCACGACCGAGTACGTGCCGTCCTTCTGCAGGTTCGCGAGGAAGTAGTCGTTGGTGTCCTGCAGGACCGCCTTGTCGCGCTTCAACACGAACTCGTTCCAGCATGAGGCGAGGATCGATGCGACCGCCGGTTTGCAGATGTCGCATCCCAGCCCCTTGCCGTGCTTCGCGATCGTGTCGGCGAACGATTCGAGCCGGCCGACGCGGATCAGGTGAAAGAGCTGCTGGCGCGAGTAGGGGAAGTGCTCGCACAAGTGGTTCATCACCGCGACGCCGCGACTCGCGAGCTCGGCTTTGAGGATCTGTGCGACCAGCGATCCGCAGCCGCCGCACGACGTGGCTGCTTTGGTCGACGCCTTGAGAGCGCCAACTGTCGTGCAGCCGCTCGCAATCGCTGTGCAGAGCGCGCCTTTGCTCACGTTGTTACAGGAGCAGATCTGCGTTGCTGCGGGTAGCGCGGCGACACCTTTGCCTGCGGGCTTAGTGCTGGGCGAGAACATTGGAACGACCAGTTCCAACGGCTGCTCGGGCAGACGAGTGCCATCGCGCATCATCTGCAGCCACAATCCGTAGTCGTCTGCATCGCCAACGAGGATGCCGCCGAGCAGGCGAGTGCCGTCCGTATCGACGACCAGCTTGCGGTAGATCTGCTTGCGCTCGTCGATGAAGGTGTAGGCGCGCGAGTCGGCAGACGTGCAGTGCGCGTCGCCGAGCGAGGCGACGTCGACACCCATGAGCTTGAGCTTCGTGCTCAGGTCGGCCCCGGCAAAGCAGGGCGCTTCGCGCTCGAGCAGGCGCGCGGCACAGACTTCGGCCATGCGATAGCCGGGCGCGACCAGGCCGTAGAGTTTGCCGCTCCAGAGGGCGCATTCGCCGATGGCGTAGATATCTGGATCGGAGGTCCTGCAGTGATCGTCGATTGCAATGCCGCCGCGCTCGCCGAGGGTGAGGCCGGTGCTTCTCGCAAGCTCATCGCGCGGCCGGATACCGGCCGAAAACACGATCAGGTCTGTCTCGAGCGTACTGCCATCGGCGAACTGCATGCGATGCACGTTCGTCTCGCCATCGACGATCGCAGTCGTGCTCTTGCCGGTGTGAATGCCGACGCCGAGATCCGCGATTTTCTGCCGCAGCACACGCCCGCCGGGCTCGTCGACCTGAACCGCCATCAAGCGCGGCGCGAACTCGACGACGTGCGTTTGCAGCCCGAGGTCCTTGAGTGCCTTGGCGGCTTCGAGGCCGAGCAGTCCGCCGCCGATGACGGTGCCGACGCGCGCATCGGCGGCTGCGGAGCGGATTGCATGAAGGTCGTCGAGCGTTCGATAGACGAAGCACTTCCTGCGGTCGCGACCGGGGATCGGCGGGACGAACGGGCTGGAGCCCGTTGCCAGCACCAGGCGGTCGTAGGGAAGCTGGCGTCCGGATGAAGTCGCGACTTGCTTCGATTCGCGATCGATACCGATTGCGGCGTCGGAGCAGCAGAAGTCGATTGCGTGGCGCTCGAAGAAATCCGCCGGCGCCAACGCGAGATCTTCTGCGCTCTTGCCGGAGAAGAAAGACGATAGCTGCACGCGGTCATACGCCGGCCGCGATTCCTCGCACAGCACAGTGATATGAAATCCGTGGTTCTCGGCGACGAGAGTCTCCAGTAGCCGCTGGCCGACCATGCCGTTGCCGATGACGATGAGTCGACGCTTCATGGCTTCATGCCGCGTCTGCTACAGCCTGCGTCTGCGCCTGTGCTGACTTCTGTTCGACTGCGTCGTAGTACTGCCGCCTTTCGTCGGCCTTCTGCTCCTGCGTGAAACGCACGGCGAGGGTGCACGCTGCGCACGCCAGCACGATGAGACCGAGGATGAACAGCGCCAGCTCGGTCGAGCTCGATCCCTTCACCAGAAATCCAGCCGCCACTGCACCGACGTTGCCTCCGGCGCCAACGATGCCGGCGACGCCGCCCAGTGCCTTGCGGTTGACGAATGGCACGAGGCTGTACGTCGCGCCGCAGGCCATGTGCGTGAACAACCCGAAGGCCAGCATCGCCGCCAACGCCTGCGTCGGCGCAGTCATGCGCGAGAAGGCGAGCAGACCGACGCCTTCGGCGAGAATCAGCGCAAACAACAGGGCCGCGCGTCCGTCGAGTCCGCGATCGCGTGCGACGCGATCGGAGAGCAAGCCGCCGAATGCGCGCGCGAATAGCGCGAGCAGTCCGAAGCAGCCGACGTAGAGGCCGGCCGTCGTCATGCTGAGTCCGAAGCGGTCGACGTAATAGATGGCGGCAAGATTGTGAATCGTCAGCTCGACGCCGAAGCACGCACCGTATGCGATGAACAGCATCCAGACCCGGTAGTCGCGTGCGGCCATAGCGAACGTTGTCCATCCTTTGCCGGGCCGCTTGGTCGTCGCGTCGTGCAGATTGCCGCTCGGCTTGTCCTTCGCATACCGGTAGTAGATCACTGCCATCACGAGCATCAGCACGCCTGGAACGATCAGCGCAATCCGCCAGCCGAGCGTGTGCTCGACTCCAAACGAGAGCAGCGCGGCGAACAGCAACGGCATGAGTGCCTGAGTCGCGCCGCCGCCGGCGTTGCCCCAGCCGGCTGCCGTCGCGTTCGCGGTGCCGACGACGTTCGGGGCGAACATGATCGACGTGTGAAACTGGGTGATGACGAACGAGGCGCCGATCGCGCCGATGCACAGCCGCCAGAACAGGAACGACTCGTAGCTGCGCGCGAAGGCGATCGCGATGACGGGCAGGGCGCCGAGCGCGAGCAGGCAGGTATATGTGAGGCGCGGCCCATAGCGGTCGCAAACTGGCCCGATCACCATGCGCACGACGATCGTGACGCAGATGGCCGCGATGTTGATGTTGGCGATCTGTTGCGGCGTCAGGCCCAGGTCGGCGCGGATCGCCGGCATCAGCGGCGCCACGGCGAACCACGCGAAGAAGCAGACGAAGAACGCCATCCACGTCAGGTGGAATGCGCGCATCGGAATCGTAGTGAAGTCGAGCAGTTGCAGACGCGTTGCGCGCAGATCCATTCGGGTCGCTCCATCGATCGTGCGCGCTCGATCATGCAAGCGATATGCCACGCCGCGAATCAGTGACTTGGCGGCAATTCGAGGCGTGAATTGCGCGGCGCTGGTGCGCGCGCACAGTTATCGCTCACCCAAACTGGTGCGAGCGATCGGGTGACGTGAATTAAACTCGCGAGCCGGACGCGGCATCACAGAGAGACGCTCGAGGAACGAACGACCATGAAGGCCCAGCCAGCACGCGCGCTTCTACTTCTTGTCTTCTCGATGGGCGCGGCGTGGCATGCCTGCGCGGCCGATCCGCCGCCGGTCGGATTCGAAACGCGCGAGTTCACCGATGCGAGCCGTAGCAATTGGCAGAACACCGGCCGCCGACCGCTGAGCACGGTGATCTGGTATCCGGCCGCGGCAGGCGCGCCGCTGAGTGTGCCGCAAATGGGCGATCCAGCCTGGCGTCCTTACTTCGTGCAACGAGAGTTCGCTGTCGCCGGACCGCTGTCAGAGCAAGCGCCGCGTTATCCGATCGTCCTGCTGTCGCACGGCTCGACGAGCGTCAATCTGTCGCTGCAATGGCTGGGTGCGCATCTCGCTGAGCACGGTTACATCGCCGCAGCCGTGAATCATCACGGTAACACGGGAGCGGAGGGGCGGCCGATCGCACAGGGCTTCATGGCGCCGTGGGAGCGTGCGGCCGACCTGAGCGCACTGCTGGACCAGATGCTCGCCGATCCGAAGTTCGGCGCGCACATCGACAAGAGCCGGGTCTTCGCGGCGGGTCATTCCGCGGGCGGCGCGACGGCGATCATACTTGCGGGCGGTCAATTCAGCGGAGAAGAGATCTCCAAGTTCTGCGCCTCCCCGACCGCGGCCAGAGACTCGAGCTGCGAGCCGCGCGAGTTGATCGAGAAGTCAATCGCCGAGATCGAGCAATTGCGCACGCATGATGTGGCCGTGCAGGAGTCGCTGGCACGCGCCAAGCGCTCATATCGAGATGAGCGCATCCGTGCAGTCGTTGCAATGGCTCCGGCAGTCGGGCCCGCATTCACGGACGCTACGCTGCACGCGATCACGACTCCGGTGTTCATCGTCACCGCGAGGGAGGATGCCGTTACGTCGCCGGCGACGAATGCGCTGCGCTACGCGCGGCTCATTCCCGATGCGCGACTGCTCACGGTGCCCGGCAATGCCAATCACTTCACTTTTGGCAGCGACTGCACCGAAGAAGGCCGGCGCAAGCTCGATCCGTGTCGCGACGGCGAAGGTACTGACCGCGCCGCCGTACACGAGCTGGTCGCGCAACGCGTGCTGAAGTTCTTCGAGACCGCGTCCTACCAGAAATAGATGTAGATGCCGGCGATGATCGCGAGGATCACGCCGGTATGGAAGATCTCCCAGAAGCCGAAGCTCGCGCGCGCCGCAGCGTGTTGCTCCTGCGTGACCGATCCGTAGGTGAGCCCGGCAAGCTGCTCGGGCGACGCCTTCTTCGTCACCGCGCTGACCGCGAAGATCAACACGCAGGTGAACACGAACAGGAAGAAGCTGAAGTACAGCCAGTTGATATCGACGAAGGCCTGCACGATGCCCGGCCACTCGATTTTGTACATCTCGTGCGTGGCCTGCAGGATCAGGCGCAGCATGCCGACGACGAAGCCCGTGACGATGCCGATCAGGCCGGAATGAGGCGTGACGCCGCGAGAGAAGATGCCCAGCATGAAGACTGCCGCGATCGACGGCGCGAGCAGCGACTGCACGAGCTGCAGGTAGGTGTAGAGCTGGCCCTTACCGAGATCCTGCAGGAAAGGAATCCACAACATGCCGAGCAGGATCACGACTGCAGTGGCGAGTCGGCCGACGAACACCAGGTGCCCCTCGCTCGATTGCGGCCGCAGGCGCTTGTAGAAGTCGACGGTGAACAGCGTTGCCGTCGAGTTGAACAGGGAGGCGAGTGCGCTCATCAGCGCGGACAGCATGCCGGCGAGCACCAGACCGCGCAGACCCACGGGCAGCAGATTCGAGACCAGCACCGGGAACGCGCCCTGCGGGTTGGAGCCGATCGATTCGAACCCGGGGACGCCTTGCTTGAACAGCGCAACGGCGATCATGCCGGGCAGCAGGAAGATGAACACCGGCGCGAGTTTCAGATAGCCGGCGAACATCGTGCCGCGCCGGGCTTCGCGCAGGTCCCTCGCGGTCAGCACACGTTGCACGATGTATTGGTCCGTACACCAGTACCACAGGCCGATGATCGGCGAAGTGAGCAGGACACCGAGCCACGGTGTGCTGCTCGGGTCGAACAGGAAATGGGGGAATCCTTGTGTCGCCGGCGTGGTCGACAGCGGTCGCCACAGGTGAATCGTCTCGGGATTCGCGGCGCGCAGCGCATCCAGGCCGCCGATCTGCGACAGACCCACGATCAGCAGCACGATCGAGCCGGTGAGCAGCACCGGGACGTGCATCGCCTCGGTCCACAGCACCGACTTCATGCCGCCGAGGATGACGAAGATGCCGGTGATGGTGACCAGCGAGAAGGCGGCGAACCAGAAGAAATCCACTTCGCCGAGCACCGGCAGGTGGACGAACTGATAGCCGAGAATCGTCTGGATCGCGAAGGCGCCGGCGAAGATCGTGACCGATGCCTTGGTCAGGATGTAACTGACGAAGAAGATCAGCGACAGCACGGTGCGCGTCGCGGGCGTGTAGCGCCGCTCGAGAAACTCAGGCGTCGTGAACACGTTGGCGCGCAGGTAGAAGGGCGCGAACACCCAGCCGAGCACCAGCACCAGGTAGGAGTGCAGCTCCCAGTGCGCGAACGCCATGCCGGAGTCCGCGCCCGAGCCGGCGAGGCCGATCAAATGCTCGGCGCCGATGTTGGAAGCGAAGATCGACGAGCCGATCAGGAACCAGCCGGCGCTGCGGCTCGCGAGGAAGTAGTCGGTGGTGTCCCGCTCCTTCATCAGCGCGCACCAGACGCAGATCGCCGTATTGGCCAGGAAGTACAGGGCGACGATGGTCCAATCCAGCGCCGAGAATGTGACGGCTGTTCCGGTCATGGGCGGCCTCTTGGTCTTCTGGGGTCAATTGTCTAAGTTATTGCCGCCGCGCGCCAGTCCTAATTGTCTAAGTTATTATGCGCCGATGGCGAGCAAGCTGAAGCTGGCGGGATCCGAGGCGGCGGCCCGGCGCAAGGCACTGCGCCTGCACGGGACCATCGCGCGCGACCTGGGCGTGCGCATCGTTTCCGGCCGCTGCCGGCCGGGCGACATCCTCGACGGCGAGATCGACGCCAGCGATCGGCTCGAGGTCTCGCGCACGGCCTATCGCGAGGCGGTGCGCATCCTCGCCGCCAAGGGCCTGGTCGAGTCGCGCCCCAAGGTCGGCACCCGGGTCAGCCTGCCCGAGCGCTGGCACCTGCTCGATCCGGACGTGCTGTCGTGGATTTTCGAGCGCGAGCCCGACGATCGCCTCGTCAATGGCTTGTTCGAGCTGCGGCGGATCGTCGAGCCGCAGGCTGCGGCACTCGCCGCCGAGCGCCGCACCGAGGCCGATCTGGCTGCGATGGCGCAGGCCCTGCAGGGCATGGAGAAACATTCACTCGCCGTGGCGGCCGGACGCGACGCCGATCAGGAGTTCCACGCGGCATTGTTGCGCGCCAGCGGCAATGCCTTCGTTGCGTCGTTGATCAGCGGCATCACAGCGGCGGTGACCTGGACTACGATCTTCAAGCAGCGCCATCACCAGCTGGCGCGCGATCCGATCCCGGACCATACGCGCGTCTACGAAGCGGTGCGGGCCGGGAATCCGGCCGCAGCCCAGCGTGCGATGATCGCGCTGCTGGATCTGGCGCTGCTCGATACGACCAGTGCGTATCGGCCGCGGAAGAAGCAGGGCGGCCGCAAGGCCAAGGTTTGAACGGGTGCATCACCCGCGTCAGGAGATTGTCGATGCCGGTTTCGGGAAAACTTTTCATCGGTGCCGAACAGGTTGCGAGCGGCAGAACTTTCCAGGCTGTGAATGCGGCCACCGGCGAGTCCATGCCGCCGTCGTTCAGCGCGGCGGGCGACGCAGAAGTGGAGCGCGCGTGTGCGCTGGCCTGGGCTGCATTTCATCCGTTCCGCGATCTGGAGCCCGAGGCACGGGCGCGGTTCCTGGAAACGATCGCCGATCGGATCCAGGCGCTCGGCGACGAGCTGCTCGAGCGCGGACACGCCGAAACGGGTCTGCCGATCGCGCGCCTCACCGGCGAGCGCGGCCGGACGATGGGGCAGCTGCGATTGTTTGCGGATGAGTTGCGCAAAGGCGGCTGGCTCGGCTTGCGCGTGGATCCGGCGTTGCCGGAGCGCAAGCCTTTGCCGCGTTCGGACCTGCGACTGCGCAAGGTGCCGCTCGGTCCGGTCGTCGTGTTCGGCGCCAGCAATTTCCCGCTTGCTTTCTCCGTGGCTGGCGGCGACACCGCAGCAGCGCTTGCAGCCGGTTGCCCGGTGATCGTCAAGGGTCACTCGGCACATCCGGGCACCAGCGACTTGGTAGCGCAAGCGGTCGTGGCCGCGGTCAAGGAGTGCAATCTGCCTCCAGGCGTGTTCTCGCTGCTCAACGGCAACTCGCGAGCGCTGGGTGCCGCACTGGTCGCGGATCCCCGCGTGAAAGCCGTGGGCTTTACCGGCTCGCGCACCGGCGGTCTCGCCTTGATGAAGATCGCTAGCGAACGGCCCGAGCCGATTCCCGTGTATGCCGAGATGAGCAGCATCAATCCGGTGTTCCTGTTGCCGAAGGCGCTGGCGGAGCGAGCCGAGAAGCTCGGTCAGGACTTCATCGGCTCGCTGACGCTCGGGGTCGGGCAGTTCTGCACGAATCCCGGCCTGGCGATCGCACTGGAGAGCGCGGGTCTCGAACGATTCATCGGCGCGGCCGGGGCTGCGCTGGGCCAGGTGGCGCCCGGAGTGATGCTGACGTCAGGCATTCACGCGGCCTATGAGAAGGGCGTCCAACATTTGCTCGATCACGCCAAGGTGGCGCTGCTGGCGCGCGGCGCAGAGTCGCAGGGCAAATATTGTGGGCGCGGCGCATTGTTCGCGGTCCGAGCGCGCGATCTGCTGCAGCATGCGGACATCATGAACGAGGTGTTCGGCGCCTCGTCGGTGATCGTTCGTTGTGCGAACGAAGCGGAGATGCTCGAAGTCGCCGAACACCTCGAAGGGCAGTTGACCGCGACACTGCATCTCGCTGCACAGGACGAAGCTCTCGCTGCTCGCTTGCTACCGATCGTCGAGCGCAAGGCCGGACGTCTGATCGCAAACGGCTGGCCGACCGGCGTCGAGGTCGCGCACGCGATGGTGCATGGCGGGCCGTTCCCGGCGACGTCCGACGGACGCAGCACGTCCGTCGGCACGCTGGCGATCGAGCGGTTCCTGCGGCCGGTCTGCTATCAGGATTTTCCGGATGCGCTGCTCCCGCGCGCATTGCGCCGGGACGTCGTGCAATCGTTGCCGCATCGGTTCGACGGTGCGTATCGCGAAGGTCAGACGAAAAACGCGCGATGAGCCTGCGCCTCGTACAATTGCGCTCGGTCGACGGAGCCCGCCTGGTCGCCGCCGCGGATGACAGTGGCGATGCGTGGCGCATCGACGGCGTCGCAACGACATACGAGCTCGCGCTCGCGGCCATCGAGTGCAATTCGACGCTCGAAGCGCAGGCGCGGCAGCACGCGTCCGCTGAGCGCATCGATCTCGATCGGGCGCTCGGCGAGCAGCGGATCCTCGCGCCCATCGATCATCCCGACACGGCGCATCTGCATCTTACCGGGACCGGGCTGACTCATCTCGGGTCCGCCGAGAGCCGCGACAAGATGCATCGCGCGGCGGCTGCGGGCAGCGCGACGGATTCGATGCGGATGTTTCTACTCGGCGTCGAAGGCGGCAAACCGCGCGACGGCGAAGTCGGCGTGCAGCCGGAGTGGTTCTACAAAGGCGACGGGTCGAGCATCGTCGCGTCGGGCGCAGCGATTCCGTCGCCGGATTTTGCGCTCGATGGCAGCGAAGAGCCCGAGATCGCCGGCATCTATGTCATCGACGGCGAGGGCCGGCCGCGTCGTCTCGGCTATTGCCTTGCGAACGAGTTCTCCGATCACGTCACGGAGCGCGCCAACTACTTGTGGCTCGCGCACTCGAAGCTGCGACCCGCGGCGTTGGGTCCCGAGCTGCTGACCGGTACGCTGCCGTCGGACGTACGTGGCACTTCACGCGTCGTGCGCGAGGGTCGAACGCTTTGGGAAATGCCGTTCCTCACGGGCGAAGCGAACATGTCGCACTCGCTGAGCAACCTGGAGCAGCATCATTTCAAGTACGCGCTGTTCCGCCGCCCCGGCGACGTGCATGTGCACTTCTTCGGGACGGCGACGTTGTCGTTTGCCGCCGGGATTCAGGTGCGGACGGGCGATGTGATCGAGATTCAGGCGCAGCCGTTTCGATTGTCATTGCGAAATGCGGTGGCACGGGCTGAGTCGGCGGCTGCTGCTGTGCAAGCGTTATAAAGAATTACTCTCGCAAAGACGCAAAGATCGCCAAGGGCCGGAATGCGAATTCCGGAAATTCTTCAATTTCAGAATTTCTTCCTTTGCGTCTTTGCGTCTTTTGCGAGAGTATTTTCTTCTCTTGTTCTTCTTCAGTGATTGTGCCGCGGCGTCCCGACGGTCTGCGCCAACCGTTGATACTTCGTCGCCGACTCCAGCACTGCGCCGGTATCCAGCTGCCCCACGCAGCCGCGCTGAATCTCCTGCCACGGCGTCTGATTCGGCGGCACTGGATATCCGCCAGCCTGCTCCAGCTCACGCCGTCGCTTCTGCAATTCCTCCTCGCTGATGAGGATATTCGCCTCGCCGCGCTTCAGGTCGATGCGCACGCGATCGCCGGTACGCACCAGCGCGATCCCGCCGCCTGCCGCAGCTTCGGGCGACGCGTTGAGAATCGACGGCGATCCGGAAGTGCCCGATTGGCGGCCGTCGCCGATGCACGGCAAGTGATGAATGCCCATTTTGATGAGTGCAGCCGGCGGTCGCATGTTCACCACTTCCGCCGCGCCCGGAAAACCGATAGGCCCGGCACCGCGCATGAACAGCAAGGTCCGATCGTCGATGCCGAGTGCCGGATCGTCGATGCGTGCGTGATAGTCCTCGGGTCCATCGAACACCACTGCGCGTCCTTCGAACGCCAGCGGATCGGCAGGATTGGATAGATAGCGTGCCCGGAACTCGTCCGAGATGACGCTGAGCTTCATGATCGCGGCATCGAACAGATTGCCGCGCAGTACAGTGAAGCCTGCTTTCTTCTTGAGAGGCTGCTCGAACGGCCGGATCACTTTCGGATCGAGAATCTTGGCGTCCCGGCAGTTCTCGCCGATCGTGCGGCCGTTCACGGTGAGCGCCGCTTCGTGGACCAATCCGTTGCGCATGAGCTCGGACATCACGGCCGGCACGCCGCCGGCGCGGTAATAGTCCTCGCCGAGATACTCGCCCGCCGGCTGCAGATTCACGAGCAGCGGGATGTCCTCACCGTACGTCTGCCAGTCGTCGAGCGTCAGCTCCACGCCGATGTGGCGCGCGAGCGCGTTGAGGTGGATCGGTGCGTTGGTCGAGCCGCCGATCGCGGAGTTGACGCGGATCGCGTTGATGAACGCCTCGCGCGTCAGGATGTCGGAGGGCTTGCGGTCGACCGCGACCATTTCGACGATCTGCTTGCCGGTGAGATAGGCCGCTTCCTGACGATCGCGCAGCGGCGCCGGGATGGCTGCCGAGCCGGGCAGCGACATGCCGAGCGCCTCGGTCAGGCTGTTCATCGTGGTCGCCGTGCCCATCGTGTTGCAGTAGCCGGTCGAAGGAGCCGACGAAGCGACGAGTTTGATGAAGCCCTGATAGTCGATCTTGCCGGCCGCGAGCAACTCGCGCGCGTGCCACACGATCGTTCCGGAGCCGATGCGCTGACCGTTGTGCCAGCCGTTGAGCATCGGACCGACCGATAGCGCTATCGCCGGGAGATTCACCGTCGCCGCGGCCATCAGGCACGCAGGAGTGGTCTTGTCGCAGCCGATCGTCAACACGACACCGTCGAGCGGATAGCCGAACAGCACTTCGACCAGCCCGAGGTAGGCGAGGTTGCGATCCAGGCCGGCGGTCGGACGCTTGCCGGTCTCCTGAATCGGATGCACCGGAAACTCGAGAACGATGCCGCCGGCTTCGCGCACGCCTTCGCGCACGCGCTCGGCGAGGACCAGGTGATGACGATTGCAGGGCGCGAGATCGCTGCCGGTCTGCGCGATGCCGATGATCGGCTTGCCCGACTGCAGCTCCGCGAGCGACAGGCCGAAGTTCATGTAGCGCTCGAGGTAGAGCGCGGTCATGTCCGCGTTGGCGGGATCGTCGAACCAGGCGCGCGAGCGCAGGCGCCGTGCAGGCTTGCTGTCTGTCATGGGCGTGAGACCGAAAAGCGGAAGACCATCCTGTTCACATACTGTTGGCCCGGATCGAGCCGCGCACTGGGGAAAGCAGGGTGATTGGGCGCATCCGGGAACAGCTGCGGCTCCAACGCCAGGCCATCGCCCTGACGATAGACCCGGCCGCCCTTGCCGACGACCGTGCCGTCGAGAAAGTTTCCGGAGTAGAACTGCAGGCCCGGTGCAGACGTGAGCACTTCCATGACGCGGCCGGAGACGGGGTCTTCGAGCCGCGCCACCAAGCGCATGCCCATCGGGCTCGGCTCACCCGAGATCACGAAGTTGTGATCGTAGCCGCGGCCGAAGCGCAGCTGCTCATCGTGCCCATCGCGAATGAGCTCGCCGATCGCACGCGCTTGCCGAAAGTCGAAAGGCGTGCCGGCGACGCTGCGCAGCTCGCCGGTCGGGATCAATGTCGCATCGACCGGCGTGTAACTGTCGGCGGACAGCATGAGCCGATGCCCGAGCACGTCGCCTTTGCCGGCGAGGTTGAAAATCGCGTGATTGGTGATGTTCACGATCGTCGGCTTGTCCGTCCACGCGTGGTACTCGACAGCCAGCCCTTGCTCGTTCAGCAGGTAGGTGGCTTTGACAGTCAGCGTACCGGGATAACCGCCGGCGCCGTCCGGACTGACGTAGCGGAGCATGACGCGCGCGGGCGGGCCGCTGATGACGTCGTCGATCTTCCACAGCACCTTGTCCAGGCCGTGCAGGCCGCCGTGCAGATGATTCGGGCCGTCGTTCGTCTCCAATGTGTACTCGCGGCCGTCGAGCGTGAACTTGCCGCGCGCGATGCGGTTCGCGAAGCGACCGACCGTCGCGCCGAAGTACAGCGGCTTGGCCACGTAGTCGCGCACCGAGTCGTAGCCGAGCACCACGTCCGCGGGCACACCGGCGCGATCGGGGACGGTGAGCGATTGGATCGCAGCGCCGAGCGCGATGATGCGCACCGACATGCCGGCGCTATTGGACAACTCGACCGCTTCTACGCGTGTACCGTCTTGCAGCGTGCCGAAGTCCACGCGTCGTGCCTCTACAGCGGCCAGGGAGAGCCCGGGTATGCCGAATGCCGGCAGCGACACCAGGGCCGCAATCCAGGGATGGGCCCGAACGATTGGCATGCCGACCTCCGAGAACAGGGTCGGGCGCAGTATTTCAATACTCAGACAAAATGTCACTACCGCTTGCGAAAGGCGTGGCTTTCGCTGCGCTATAAATGGCGAAAAGTCGCCGAGGCGCTTTTCGCAGCCGCTCTTGATCGGACGACACTCCCCGACATAGCGTTGCGGCATGAAGTCCTGGGCGGCCATTCCTGCACTCATATATATGGTCGCAACCGCTGCCGAGGCATGTACGACGCCGGCTTCGGTCTGTGCGCAGGAGACGCCGGGGAGCTTTGCGCTGATTCGGGGCGGTCGACCTGCAGCCATCCTCATCGATGCGGATGCCGATCCTGCCGTTCGGCATGTAGCCGAGGCGTTTGCTGCGGATCTGAAGCGTGTCAGCGCGCAGGCCTCACAGCGGCCGCGGACCGTCGACGGCGTGAGCGGCCCGGTAGTCGTCATCGGCGTGCTCGGGCACAGCGCTCTCATCGACGGCTTGGTGCGCGCCGAAAAGATCTCTGCAAGCGACATCGCCGGGCAATGGGAGGCCTATTGGCAGGTCGTCGTCGAGCACCCGTTTCCGCACATCGAGCGCGCGCTGGTGATTGTTGGAGCCGATCGACGTGGCGCCGTGTACGGCGCTTACGATCTTTCGGAGCAGATCGGCGTCTCACCGTGGTACTGGTTCGCAGACGTGCCGATAGCGCAGCGCGCGAACGTGTTCGTCACGCCCGGCTCGCATCGCGATCAGCCGAAGGTGCGGTACCGCGGCTTCTTCATCAACGACGAGGAGCCGGCATTCGGCAGTTGGGCGCGGCAGCACTTCGGCGGAATCAACGCCAGGATGTATGAGCATGTCTTCGAGCTGCTGCTGCGCTTGAAGGGCAACTATCTCTGGCCGGCGATGTGGCGGCCGAAAGCGTTCAACGACGACGATCCTCGCAACATGGTTCTGGCAGACGAGATGGGCGTCGTGATGGGCACTTCGCATCACGAGCCGATGATGCGCGCTCACGACGAGTGGCATCGACACACCGATCGGGGAATCACCGGCGGCGACTGGGACTACGCGAAGAACGCCGCCAACCTGCGCAAGTTCTGGCAAGGCGGCATCGAGCGGATGATGTCGAAAGGCGGCGGCCAGGGTTACGAGAGCGTGGTCACGATCGGCATGCGCGGCGACGGCGATGAGGCCATGACGGGTAGTACCGCCATCCAGTCGCTCGAGACTATCGTCGCCGACCAGCGGCGCATCATTGCCGCTGTCACGGGCAAGCCGGCCGAGCAAACGCCGCAGGTCTGGGCGCTCTACAAAGAAGTGCAGGACTACTACGACCGCGGTATGAAGGTGCCCGACGACGTGATCCTGCTGTTCGCGGACGACAACTGGGGTCAGATTCGGCGGCTGCCCGCAGCGGGCGCTCTGCGTCCGGGCGGTTACGGCGTCTACTATCACTTCGATTATGTCGGTGGCCCGCGCAACTACAAATGGCTCGACACCGTGCAGATCGAGAAGACCTGGCAACAGATGGATCTCGCCTGGGCGCGCGGTGCCAGGAGCCTATGGATCGTGAACGTCGGCGACATCAAGCCCGTGGAGTTCCCGCTGAGCTTCTTCATGAAGCAGGCCTGGGATCCGGAAGCGATGACGCTCGATGCCCTCACGCGCTATCCGGAAGAGTGGGCGCACGCGACATTCGGAGCAACGCACGCGAGCGCTATCGCGAAGTTGGTGACTCGGTACAGCCAACTCGCTGCGCGGCGGAAGCCGGAGCTCATCGATGCCGACAGCTTCAAGGTGGGTGAGTTCGGCACAATGGTCGACGAATGGCGGGCGCTGGAACAGGACATGTTGCGTGTCAGGTCAGCACTGCAGCCGGAGCAACGCGCAGCGTACCTTCAATGGGTCGAACATCCGATCGGCGCGCTCGCGAACCTGTACGAGCTCTACTACTCGGTGGCGCAAAATCGCCGCCTCGCTGCCCTCGGCGATGCAAGCGCGAACGCGTTTGCCGATCGGGCGAAGCGGGCTTTTCGCCGCGATCAGGAAATGACCGATGCCTATCACGCGCTGAACGGTCGGAAGTGGGCGGGCATGATGTCGCAGACGCATATCGGCTACACCGGCTGGCAGCAGCCAGAGCGACAAACGATGCCGGCGTTGAAGCGAGTAGCGGCACCGGCAGCGGCGGTCATAGCCGCCGCTCCGAAGGACGATTTCAGCGGCGCGATTGCGATCGAGGCGCCTCGCTATTCACGGGCTGTGGATGGCAATGGCCTCGCGTGGCGAGCGATTCCCAATCTCGGCCGCACGCTCGGTGCAGTCACCGCCTTCCCACAAGGCAGTGCGCCGACCACACAGCAAGATGGTGTGCGGCTCGAATATGACGTGTCGTTGAGCCAGGCAGGCGATCTGACCGTGTATCTGTATCTGGTACCGACGCTCGATGTCAGCGGTCAGGCGACACTGCGCGTGGGCCTTTCCGTCGACGAGAGCCCGATGCAAGAGCTGACGGTACGGATGATCCCGGCCACGGGTGGAGAATCATCGCTTGCAGCGAAGGATTGGATCAGGGCGGTGCAAGACAACGCAGTCGTGCTGCAGAGGGGATTCGCCAACATCGAAGCCGGCAAGCACGTCATCAAGGTCTGGCGGCTCGATGACAACGTGGTGCTGCAGAAAGTCGTGGCCAGCATGGGCGCGATGCCGCCCTCGTATCTGGGTCCGCAGCCTTAGTACGCGAACTCGTTTGCGGGCAGACCCGCAGTATCCACGCGCACCGTGAACAGTCCGCCCGCAAGCGGTTGTTGCACGCGCTGTTCGGCAGCGAGCTCTTTCCACGCAGTTGTGATGTACAGCGTTCGTAAATCGTTGCCGCCGAAGGCGACCTTGGTGCAGTTCGCGACCGGCAACGCAAGCTTGCTGAGCAGCTCGCCTGTCGGCGAATAGCGGTTGACGCCCCAGCCGCCGAACAATCCGACCCAGACACAGCCTGTTGCATCGACGACTGGCCCGTCGGGATGGCCGTCAGTCACGCGTGCGAACACGCGCCGGTTCGAGAGTGAGCCGTTGGCCGCAAGGTCGAACGCGTAGATCACGCGCTTCAGCGTGTCGATGTGGTACAGCGTTCGTCCGTCAGGACTCGTCGCAGGTCCATTGGTGATGACGTAGTCGTCGTCGCAGGAGTGCAGTCCCGTCGCGTCGAAGCGATACAGCGCGCCAGTCGGGCTCGCTTCATCGTCGTCCATCGTGCCGAACCACAACCGGCCGGCAGCGTCGACGTGCGCGTCGTTGAGTCGATTGTGCGGGCGATCGGCATCCACGAGCGCGAGAAGCTGGAATTTGCCGCTGGCCGGATCGAATTCGTACAACCCGCTTTTCAGACCGCAGATGAAGCGCCCCCCGCTCGCGGCCACGATGAAACCGACATCCTCGGGCGCTGGCCAGCTGCGCCTCGTGGTCTCATCGTAACGATGAATCTGGCGGCCTTTGATGTCTACGAACCATACGGCACGCTCGCGCGCCGACCAGAGCGGGCCCTCGCCGAGCTTCGCAGCCAGCGTCCAGACGCATTCAACGCCAGCCGGCATCGACGAAATACTCGTGTGCCGTGCACATGCGCGCGTCGTCGGATGCGAGGAACAAAACCATGGCGGCGACATCGTGTGGCTCGATGCGAGCCTTCAGGCACTGCTGCTCGAGCGTGCGCGCTTCCTCATCGGGCGTGAACCACAGCTTCATCTGTCGCGGTGTCCGCACGGCGCCAGGGACGACGCAATTGACGCGCACACCGAAGACACCCAGCTCGCGGGCCAGCCCGCGCGTCAGACCTTCGATGCCCGCCTTGGCGGTCTGATAGATCGCGAGATTCGGCAGCGCCAGGTGCCATGAAACCGAGCCGAGATTGACGATGGCGCCGGCGCGCGCGGCTTTCATGTCGCCGATCACTGCCTGCGCGCAGAAGAAGTAATGGCGCAAGTTGACCGCGATGCGCTCGTCCCAATAGGCCGGCGAAACTTCCTCGACGTTGTGCCGGTCGTCGTTCGCGGCATTGTTGATGAGCACGTCGATCGGCCCGAGTTGGCTGCGGATGCGCGGAAACAGCTCGCGCACGGCTGCGATGTCCGTCAGGTCGCACCGGTAATAGCGCGGCGGGGTCGGGCTGTCCGCGAGACGTCGTTCGAGCTCGCGCGATTCCGACTCCGCGATGTCGAGAAACGCGACGCGGGCGCCCTGTTGCGCGAAACGCTCGACGATCGCTGCGCCGATACTCGAGCCGCCGCCGGTAACGACGACCCGCTTGTCGCGCAGAGAAGGATAGACGGTATGCGCGCTCATCGATTCTCCTGCGAGTGCAGCAACCCACGCTGCGCCAGGCTGCGCATCAGCCCGGCGATTCCCAGCGTCCAGGGCGGTGCCTGCTGCGACGTCGTTACCTTGTTCGCGAGCGTCCCCAACGCAGGCGACGAGACGCGCACGAGGTCGCCGGATTTGTGAGTGAAGCCGCGCCCGGCGGCTTCGCGATCCTGTGTCGGCGCGAACATCGTTCCCAGAAATAGCATGAACCCGTCCGGATAGTGATGCTGGTCGAGAGTCTGTCGAACGAGATCGGCCGGATCGCGGCTGATGAGCGACATCGAGCTGCTGCCCTCCAGGCGATAGTCGTCGACACCCTGCACTTGTAACGCAACGACGGTGCTGCGCACGTCATCGAGCTTGAAGCGCTCGTCGAACAGGCGGATGAAGGGACCGATGGCGCAGCTCGCATTGTTGTCCTTGGCTTTGCCGAGCAGCAGCGCGCTGCGGCCTTCGATGTCGCGCAAATTCACGTCGTTGCCGAGCGCGGCGCCGAGGATGCGGCCGCGCGCGTCGCACGCCAACACGATCTCCGGCTCCGGATTGTTCCACTGCGACTCGCTGCGCACGCCGATCCAGTCGCCCCAGCCGACGGCCGCCAGCACGGGTGCCTTGGTGAAAACTTCCGCGTCGGGCCCGATCGCGACTTCGAGATACTGCGACCACAAGCCATCGGCGATCAGCGCCTCCTTGAGTCGGGTCGCCGCCGCC
>DATENH010000220.1:0-7979 GCA_035275145.1 Steroidobacteraceae bacterium
CCGATCTTGCTGGACGAGCTGATGGGCAACCAGGCGCCGCGCGCCCGCATTGTTCGCATGGCGAGCGCGAGCGCGACCATCCAGACGTCGGAGCTTGCAGTCACGAGCCAAAGCGTGAACACTCGCGCCCCGTGAAGAATCGCAGTGGAGCCGCGCCGCGTGACGGCGGCGGCATCGTCTACACCACGGGCATCGGCGAGCGCTGCCCCAATTGTCTCCGGCCCGTCCGCGACTGCGTTTGTAAGCAAGGCACGCCCGGCAAGGCGACTGGCGGCGGCACTGTGCGCGTCAGCCGCGAGACCCAGGGACGCAAGGGCAAAGGCGTCACGGTCATCAGCGGGCTCGGGCTGCCGCCGGCTGAACTGGATGCGCTCGCGGCGGAACTCAAGAAACGCTGCGGCTCCGGCGGCTCGAGCGGCGACGGCCGCATCGAGATCCAGGGCGATCACCGCGATCGGCTGGTCGAGGAGCTGATCCGCCGCGGCTGGCCGGCGAAACGCGCCGGCGGGTAACATCGGGGGTACGTTTCCGTAAGGAGTCATCATGAAGAGTACGTTCGTCATTGCTGCGGCGGTCCTGGTTGCGGGTAGCGCGGTCGCGGCGCCGGTCAAGTACAACATCGATCCCAAGCACACTTACCCGAGCCTCGAAACCGACCACTTCGGCGGACTGTCGGTGTGGCGCGGCAAGTTCAACAGCAGCTCCGGCTCGGTCGTGCTCGACCGCGAAGCGGGCAGCGGCACGGTCGAGGTGAAAATCGACACCTCGTCCATCGACATGGGCAACGACAAGCTCAACGATCACATCAAGGGCGATGCCGCGATGCTCGACGTCGCGAAGTATCCGGACGCGACCTACACCGGCAAGCTGGTGAAGTTCGCCGGCGGCAAGCCGACCGAAGTGGACGGCACGCTGACGCTGCACGGCGTGACCAAGCCCGTGACGCTGAAGATCGACCAGTTCGACTGCCGGCCGCACCCGATGACCAAGAAGGAAGTGTGCGGAGCGAATGCCACGGCGACGATCGACCGTGGGGACTTCGGTGTGGACTGGGGCAAGAACTACGGGTTCAAGATGGATACGAAGCTGTCGATCCAGGTCGAGGCGCAGAAGGCGGAGTGACGCAGTCGGAATGAAGAAGTCGGGCTGAAGCCCGACCTACAGGTCATCAACAGCCGTCGGCTGCAGGACTTGTAGGTCGGGCTTTAGCCCGACTCTTTTTCTCTCCCCGCCGCCCTCTCCCCCATCATCGAACACCCCAACGCCCCCAGCACGAACACGAATCCCACCCACGGCATGAACCGCGGCGCGACCACCGTCCACGCGCTCGCGCCGATCGAAGCGCCGATCGCGCCGCCGAGATAAGTCATCGACGAATTCATCGCGATCGTCGCCGCAGCCAGCAGCGGTGCGACCGCCACCAGCCGCGCCTGCTGCACGGCCGGGAATCCTGCATTGCCGAGGCTCCACAGGAATTGCGCCGCATAGATCGCAGCGGCCCAGCTCGCAACGAACGGCCAGAGCAGGAGCACGACTGCGGAAGTGCCGTTGCACTTGTAAGCCACGCCGGTCGCACCGATGCGGCGGATCAAACGCACGCTCAGCAGATTTCCCAACAGCCCGCCGACACCAGAAGTGAACAGCAGTGCAGCGAGTGCGGGGCCGGTAATTCCCTGCACTGCTTTCACAATCGGCGCGATGTAGCTCAACATCACGTTGCCGCCGACGTTCGTCAGCGCAGTCGCGGCGGTCAGCCAGCGCAGCGCCGGCGAACGCAGCACCTGGAACCAGCGAACCCAATTCAAGGGCGGTACCTCGACGTTTGCCGGTACGGAGCGCCACACCAGCAGCGCGACGACTCCACTCGCGATGCCTATGAATGCGAACGAGGCACGCCAGTCGAACATCGAAGCGATCAGCACGGACAGCGGATTGCCGAGCACGGAGCCGACTGCCCAGCCGATCATCAGCTTCGCGAGCGATGTCGCACGCTCGCTCTCCGGAACGAGCATGCTGACCGTTGCTGCGACCTGCGGCGTGTAGACCGCCGACGTCACCGCCGCAAGCACGCGCGCGAGCATCAGTTGGTCGTAATTGCGACTCAGCGACGCGAGCACATTCGCGAGCGCGCAGATCGCCATCGACAGGGTCAGCAACAAACGCCGATCGATGCGCGAGCCGAGCGTCGCGAGCGTCGGCGCGCAGATCGCCGCGGAGATCCCGAACGCAGCGATCAACAACCCGGCCTTCTCGATCGGGATGCCGAGCGAAGCGGAGATGTCGTTGAGCAGGCCGCCGACGCTGAGAAAGCTGGTGGCGACGAAGAAGTTACCGGCGATGAGAACGCTGAGGCGGGGTAGCGGCATCCAGGAGCGGAATACTATCCGCTTCCTGCCGGCGCGTAGATCAATCGCCAGCCGTCGTTGCCGCAGAGCTGCGCCAGCTTTTCCGTCAGCTCGCGCGTCGGCTTGACCGACCACTCCTCCGAGAGCACCAGCTCTGCTCGCGCTGCAGAACTCGTATAGCGCACGGCGACCGCGCAGCGGCCGCCGCGGAACGGCTTGAGTGTCTGCTCCAGCGTCTTGATGAAGTTGCGATCCGTCTTCTCCGGCCAGCGCAGCACCAGACGGCGCGCGTACTGCTCGCGTGCGTGATCGATATCGAACGCGCGCTTCGCAGTGAGTCGCCAGCCCTCGATGTACTCGTCGAAGCGCAGCGAGCCCTCGACCACCAGGATCGCGCTCTTGGCGATCAGGCTGCGGTACTGCTGCCAGACGTCTTCGAACATCGACGCTTCGATGCGCCCGCTGCGGTCGTCCATCGTGAAGATCACGCGGCCGCCGCGCTTGCCGAGATCGAACACCATGCCGGCGACCGTGGCCGGCTTGCCGCGGAACTGCTGGAAACCCCCATCGTTGCTGCTCGGCGGTGGGCGATCACCCGTGATGTCCGCAATTCGGCCGCTGATGATCGGCCGCACTTCGTGCTCGAACTCCTCGAACGGATGTCCCGTGAGATACAGGCCGAGCGTGTCGCGCTCGCCGTCGAGACGCACGCGGCGGCTCCAGTCCGGCAGCACTTCGTTGCTGAGCGTGACCGTCGGCGCCGCGCCCGCGTGATCCATCAGGCCGAACATGTCGTCCTGACCGACGACGCGAGCGCGGATCGTCTGATCCGCGAGCTGCATCGCTGCGGGCAGCGCATGCATCAGCGTCGCGCGATTGGCGCCGATCAGATCCAGCGCGCCGGAGCGGATCAGCGCTTCCAGCACGCGGCGATTCATGCGGTTCTGGTCGCTGCGCCGGCACAGCTCCGCGAGGTCCGTGAACGCGCCGTGCGCCTCGCGCTCGGTCGCGAGCATCTCGACCACCGATTGCCCGACGCCTTTGATTGCGCCGAGCCCGTAGCGAATGGCGCGCTCGCCGCTGACCGTGAACATGTAGTGCGAGGTGTTGACGTCGGGCGGCTCGACCTTGAGCTGCATGCGGCGCGCTTCGTCGATCAGCGTCACGACCTTGTCGGTCTTGTCCATGTCGGAGGACAGCACCGCCGACATGAACGCCGCCGGATAGTGCGTCTTGAGCCACGCGGTCTGATACGACAGCAGCGCATACGCGGCGGAGTGCGACTTGTTGAAGCCGTAACCCGCGAACTTCTCCATCAGGTCGAAGATGTGCTCAGCAGTGCGCTGCTCGACGCCGCGGCCGGTCGAGCCGCTGACGAAGATCGAGCGCTGCTTCGCCATCTCCTCCGGCTTCTTCTTGCCCATCGCACGGCGCAGCAGGTCGGCGCCACCGAGCGTGTAGCCGGCGAGCACCTGCGCGATCTGCATCACCTGTTCCTGGTACAGGATCACGCCGTAGGTCGGCGCGAGCACCGGCTTCAGGTCGGGATGCAGGTAATCGATCGGACCGGTCGTCTTGCCGTGCTTGCGCGCGATGAAGTCGTCGACCATGCCCGACTGCAGCGGGCCCGGGCGGAACAGCGCCACCAGCGCCACGATGTCTTCGAAGCAGTCCGGCTGCAGGCGGCGGATCAGATCCTTCATGCCGCGCGATTCGAGCTGGAACACGGCGGTGGTCTCGCAGCGCTTGAGCAGCTCGTAGGTCGGCGCGTCGTCCATCGGCAGCGCGTTGATGTCGAGCGGCGGCTCGCCTTTGCGCTCGCGCTGCGCGTTGATGATCTTCACCGCCCAGTCGATGATCGTCAGCGTGCGCAGGCCGAGGAAGTCGAACTTCACCAGGCCGGCCGCTTCGACGTCGTCCTTGTCGAACTGCGTCACGACGTTGTGGCCGGTGTCGTCGCAGAACAGCGGCGCGAAATCGGTGAGCACCGAAGGCGCGATGACCACGCCGCCGGCATGCATGCCGGCGTTGCGCACCAGGCCTTCCAGCGACATGGCCATGTCGAGGATGGCGCGCGTGTCCTCTTCCGTCTTGTAGCGCCGCTGCAGCTCCGGCTCCTTCTCCATCGCGTCCTTGAGCGTGATGCCGAGCTCGAACGGAATCAGCTTGGCGATCGAATCGGCGAAGCCGTAGCTCTGACCGAACACGCGCGCGACGTCGCGCACCACCGCCTTCGCCGCCATCGTGCCGTAAGTGATGATCTGCGAAACGCGCTCGCGGCCGTAGCGATCCGCGACGTACTCGATGACGCGGTCGCGGCCGTCCATGCAGAAGTCGACGTCGAAGTCCGGCATCGAGACGCGCTCCGGATTCAGGAAGCGCTCGAACAGCAGGTCGTAGCGCAGCGGATCGAGATCTGTGATGCCGATGGAATACGCGACCAGCGAGCCGGCGCCGGAGCCGCGGCCCGGACCGACCGGCACGCCGTTCTCGCGCGCCCAGCGGATGAAGTCCGCGACGATGAGGAAGTAGCCGGCAAAGCCCATCTGACAGATCACGCCGAGCTCGATGTCGAGCCGTTGCTCGTACTCGTCGCGGGCGATCGCGCGTCCCTGCACGGCGCTGGTGCTCAGCCGCAGCAGACGCTGCTCCAGGCCGCGCTTCGCTTCTTCGCGCAGGAAGTCTTCGGTGCTGAGGTCTCCCGGCACCGGATACGCGGGCAGCACGGACTTGCCGAGCTTCAACTCGAGATTGCAGCGACGCGCGATCTCGAACGAGTTGGCGACGGCTTCGGGCACATCATCGAAGAGCTGCGCCATCTGGCGCGGCGACTTCAGATACTGCTCCTTGCTGTAGCGGCTGCGCCGCTTGGCATCGCCGACCAGCGCGCCGTCGTGAATGCAGACGCGCGCCTCGTGCGAATCGAAGTCGCTCGCGCGGATGAAGCGCACGTCGTTGGTTGCCACGACCGGCACGCCGTATTCGGCGGCCAGGTTCAGGGCGCCGTGGATGTAGCGTTCCTCGGCTTCGCGGCCCGTCCTCTGCAACTCGATGTAGTAGCGGTCGCCGAACAGCGCGAGCCAGCTCTGCAGTGTCTTGCGCGCCTCGTCTTCGCGACCGTGCACGAGCGCACGACCGAGATCGCCGTCACGCGCACCGGAGAGCGCGATCAAGCCGATGAGATTGCTGGCATCGAGCCACGAGCGGTCGATCGTAGCGAGACCGCGCTGCTGGCCTTCGAGGTACGACTTGCTGACTAGCCGCGTGAGATTGCGATAACCGGTCTCGTTCTGACACAGCAGCACCAGCGTCGAAGCCTCGGCACGCTCGCCCGGCTCGCGTACGCGCAGGTCGACGCCGACGATCGGCTTCACGCCCGCGGCCTGCGCCGCGCGATAGAACTTCACCATCGCGAACAGGTTGCTCTGGTCGGTGAGCGCGACCGCCGGCATGCCCGCGGCGCTGACTGCGTCCATCAACCCCGGCGCATCGCCGCCCTCGCTCGTGATCCGCACGACGCTGTCGACGAGCGAATACTCGGTGTGCAGGTGAAGGTGGACGAACATGGACTAGATGTGAATGCCGGCCGCGGCGACGCGTACCGGCTCGAAGCTGCGGCGATGGATCGGCGAGGGGCCGTACTTTTCCAATGCCTCGAAATGCTCGGGCGTGCTGTAGCCCTTGTGCGAGGCGAAGCCGTACTGCGGATAGATCGCGTCGAGCCCGACCATCATCGCGTCGCGCGTCGTCTTCGCGAGGATCGACGCGGCGCCGATGCAGATGCGGCGCGCATCGCCGTCGACGATCGCCTCGAAGCTGCACTCCAGCGACAGGCCGACGAACGAGGGACAGCGGTCGCCGTCGATCTGCACGTGCGCCGGCCGCACGGGCAGCCCGAGCAGCGCGCGCCGCATCGCCAGGTAAGTCGCCTGCAGGATGTTCAGGTTGTCGATCTCTTCGACGTCGGCCCACGCGACCGACCACGCGACTGCGCTCGCGCGGATCTTGATTGCGAGCTCCGCGCGCTCCTCCGGCTCGATCACCTTGGAGTCGCGGATGCCGCGGATGCGCCGCCGCGGATCGAGGATCACCGCGGACGCGACGACCGGCCCCGCCAGCGGTCCGCGCCCGGCCTCATCGACGCCCGCGCGCAAGCCGTCGCGAACCAGATTGAACGCCAGCTGTGCCGAACTCATCGCCTCCCCGTCAACTCAGCAGTCCAACGATCGCCTCCGCCGCACGCGCGCTCGCGTCACGGCGCAGCGTCTCGTGGATGGATGCGAAAGTTTGCACGAGCTGATCGCGATCGGCACGCTCGAATTGCGCCAGCACGGCTGGGCCGAGCAGCTCGGCTCGCACCTCGTCGTTGAAATACTCAGGGACCACCTGACGGCCGGCGAGCAGGTTCGGTTGCGCGAAGAACGGCGCCTTGAAGAGTTTCAAAGTCTTAAGCAGAAAAGTTGTCAGCACACTCAAGCGGTAGGCGACCACCATCGGGCGCTTGACAAGTGTCGCTTCGAGCGTCGCGGTGCCGGACGCGAGCAGGACGACGTCGCTCGCTGCCATCACCTGCTGCGCGTTGCCGTCGACGAGCGTCACGCGCTCGCGCACGCCGGCCGCGTCGAGCGCGGCAGCGAACGTGCGGTGGGCCGCGGCGTTGGCGAGCGCTGCGACGAACTTCAGTCCCGGACGCTGCTGCTGCAGCCATGCGACGGTCGCGGCAAAGTCCGGACTCAGTCGCGCGACTTCCCCCTGCCGACTGCCGGGGAGCAGCGCAATGTAGGCACCATCGGGCTCGAGCCCGAGTGCGGCTCGTGCTGCCAGCGGATCCAGGCGCAGCGGAATCTGATCGGCGAGCGGGTGACCTACGAACACGGCGTGCACGCCGTGCTCGTCGTAGAAGCGCTTCTCGAACGGCAGCAGGCACAGGACCAGATCGACCGCCCGCCCGATGGTCTTCACCCGCCCCTGCCGCCACGCCCAGATCTGCGGGCTGACGTACTGCACGGTGCGGATGCCCCGCTCTTTCAGGCGCCGGGCGACGTGCAGGTTGAACTCCTTGAAGTCGACGCCGACGTAGACGTCGGGCTTCGCGGCCAGAACTCGCGCGAGCAGATTGCGGCGGATGCGCAGCAGCCGCGGCAGATGCGGCAGGATTTCGAACAAGCCCATCACGGCGAGATCTTCGGCGCGCTCCCAGGCTTCGCAACCGGCAGCCAGCATGCGCGGGCCGGGAATGCCGGCGAACCGCGCGCCCGGCAGACGAGCGCGCAGCGCTTCGATCAGGTGTGCGCCGAGATTGTCGCCCGAGGTTTCGCCGGCGACGAGAACGATCAGGGGGTGACTGCCGGCCACTCGTCAGCGCACGATGCCGACCCGCTCGCGGCGCGGGCTGGAATCGGTGAGGAACGCGACCAGCGGCACCAGCTCCGGCTGCGCGGCCGCACGCTCCTTGAGCTGCTCGGTTGCCTCGTGCAGCTTGAGCTGCGAGCGATACAGGATGCGGTAGGCATCGCGGATGTTGCGGATCTGCTCGGCGCTGTAGCCGCGTCGCTTCAGGCCCTCGGAGTTCACGCTGTGCGGCTCTGCCGGCCGGCCGACGGCCATCACGAACGGCGGCACGTCGCGTGTCAC
>DATENH010000221.1:0-17236 GCA_035275145.1 Steroidobacteraceae bacterium
ATGTGCGGATTGCGGCCCGCCTTCGCCGACTGCTTGAGGTACGGCAGGCACGCCTGCGAGCAGACGAACGTGCCGCGCACGTTGACGCCGAACATCAGGTCGAAGCGCTTCATCGGCGTCTCGAGCGTGCCCGACAGCGAGATGGCGCTCGCGTTGTTCACGAGGATGTCGATGCCGCCGAAATGCTCGGCGCATTGCTTCGCTGCCGCCGCGACTGCGTTCTCGTCGCGAATGTCCACTTGCATCGCGAGCGCCTTGCCGCCCGCCTCCTCGATTTCTCGAGCCGCTGTGTGAATCGTGCCCGGCAGCTTCGGATGCGGCTGATCGCTCTTCGCGGCGATCGCGACGTTCGCCCCATCGCGCGCCGCGCGCACGCCGATCGCCAGACCGATACCGCGCGAAGCGCCCGAGATGAACAGGGTCTTGCCTTTGAGAGACATGGCAGCTCCGCGAGGAAGTGACGGGAGACGGAACGCTACTCTAGCCGTGCATCGCAGTCCACGCCGTTCGCAGAATCAGCAGGCTCACTATGACGATGAACGCCTGCCGCACGAATGCGCTGCCGCCGCGCAACGCGAGCCGGGCGCCGATCGCAGCCCCGACGATATTGCACGCCGCCATCCCGGCGCCGACGTGCCACAACACGAGTCCGTGCGACGCGAAAAAGGTCAGCGCCGCGGAGTTGGTCGCAACGTTGATCACGCGCGCAGCGGCGCCGGCGTGGAGAAAGTCGTAGCCGTAGCAGCGCACGAAAACGAAGATCAGCAGGCTCCCGGTGCCGGGGCCGAAGAAGCCGTCATACAGGCCGATCGCCGCGATCAGGCTCGCGCCGACGAGGTGATGCGAGCCGGAAAACGCGCGCGGGGCGTGCTCGCCGCCGAGGTCTTTGCGCCAGACCACATAGATGAGCACCGCGAGCAGCATGACCGGAACGAGCGGGCGGAAGACCTCCGGCGCGACCACCCTCGCGAGCCACGCGCCGCCGACCGACATGACGAGCGCGACCAGCGCCATCGGCAGCAACGCTCGCCAGGGAATGACGACCTTCTGCGCGTAGCGCGCCACTGCGCTGATCGTGCCGAACAATCCGCCGAACTTGCTCGTGCCGAGCAGCGTGGCCGGCGGCACGTTCGGGTAGACGGCGAAGAGGGCGGGGATCTGGATGAGCCCGCCGCCGCCGACCATCGCATCGATCAGTCCGGCAGCGAACGCGGCAACGAGCACCCACACCAAATCGAACGGCAACTCAGGCACGCACGCAGGATACCTGTTATATGCTGCCACCCTCCAACAACGACTCGACCTGGGGAATCTCGATGCGCGCATTGCTCCACAGCCTGCTGCTCGGCTGCCTGCTGCTCACTGCCGGCCCGGTTTTCTCCCAGGACGTCTGGGATCAGGTCGAGCATCGCTATGCCGATTCCAACGGCGTGAAGATCCACTACGCGGTACTGGGCGAAGGACCGCTGGTGGTGATGATCCACGGCTTTCCGGACTTCTGGTACACGTGGCGCCACCAGATGCGCGCGCTGGCGGATCACAAGTATCGCGTCGCCGCTGTCGATCTGCGCGGCTACGACCTGTCCGACAAGCCCAAGGGCGTCGAGAACTATGCGATCCCGCTCCTCGTCGGCGATATCGCTGCGGTCGTGAAGGCGGAGCAACAGACCGACGCGATCATCGTCGGTCACGACTGGGGTGGCGCCGTCGCGTGGAACGTCGCGATGATGAAGCCGGAGATCACGCGCCTGCTGATCATCTGCAATCTGCCGCACCCGGCGGGCATCGCGCGCGAGATCGCGACCAATCCGCAGCAGAAGAAGAACAGCGAGTACGCGTTCAACTTCCAGAAGCCGGACGCGCACAAGACGCTCACTGCCGAAGGCCTCGCGCGCTGGGTGCGCGACCCGGCGGCGAAGGCGCACTACATCGAAGCGTTCAACAAGTCCGACTTCGAGAGCATGCTCAACTACTACAAGGCGAACTACCCGAAGCCGGACGCGCCGCCGCCGGCAGCCGACGTGCAGTTCCCGAAGGTGAAGGTGCCGGTGCTGATGTTCCATGGCCTCGACGACCAGGCGCTGCTGCCGGGCGCGCTCAACGGCACGTGGCAGTGGGTGGAGAAGGACCTGACGATCGTGACGGTGCCAGGCGCAGGCCACTTCGTGCAGCAGGACGCGCCGCAGATCGTGAGCGACACGATGGTCGACTGGCTGTCGCGACGGCAGAAGTAGCATGAAGAAGATTCTCATCGGCATCGCGGTGCTCGCCGTTGCGGCCGGCGCCGCCGCGTTCCTGTATCGCGACGAGATCGGCATGATGATGGCGTTCAACCGTCTGAAGCCCGCGAAGAGCTTCGCGGACGCGCCGGCGCCGCCCGCGCCGGACTACTCGCAGCCGCAGAGCTGGGCCGCGCTGCCGGATCGCGAGGATGCCGCGGACGTCGTGCCGAATGGTGAGGTGCAGGATCGGCAAGCGACTGCGGAAGTCGACGTGTTCTTCGTGCATCCGACGACGTTCTTCGGCACCACGGGTTGGAATCAATCACTCGACGACAGCGCGACCAATCAGCTCACGGACATGTTCGTGCTGCGCGGCCAGGCGTCGGTGTTCAACGGCTGCTGCCGCATCTACGCGCCGCGCTATCGGCAAGCGACCATCTACTCGTTCATGGATGGCTCGGGCAGCGGCAAATCAGCGCTGCAGCTCGCGTACGAAGACGTGGAGCGGGCGTTCGATTATTTCCTGGAGCATTACAACCAGGGTCGACCGTTCATCCTCGCCTCGCACAGTCAGGGCTCCGTGCACGTGCGAATGCTGCTCGAGAGGCGGATCACCGGCACGCCGCTGCGCGAGCGGCTGGTCGCTGCGTATCCCATCGGCTTCGGCATCGATCGCGAAGAGATGGCGAAAGCGGTGCCCGACGTGCCGGTATGCGAATCGGCCGAGCAGATCGGCTGCGTCGTCACGTGGAACGCCGTCGGCCCGAAGGCGCAGCCGTGGGGCGATCCGCGCAAGAACATCTGCGTGAACCCGCTGACGTGGCGCGCGGACGGCGCCGCCGCGGAAGCTTCATCGAACCTCGGCGGCGTGACCTGGCCGGGCACGTTCGAAGGCACACTCGCGGACGTGAAGGGCGTGCCGCAGGATTTCATTGCTGCCAAGCCGGTGCTCGAACCGGGCGTCGCCGACGCGCAATGCGTCGAGGGCATGCTGCTGGTGAAGGAGATCCACTCGAACAACTACGGCGCGCGCCCGATGGGCCGGGACAACTACCACATCTTCGACTACAACCTGTTTCATATGAATTTGCGGAAGAACGTGGAGCAGCGCGTGACGGTCTATCTGCAAAACCGAGGGTCGTAGCTGACCTAACCGAGGATCGCTTCACGTTTATATAAGCGGATCGCGATCCACACCAGCAGCGCTCCCAGCGCCAGCGTCGTCCCCGCCGAGATCGCCGCGTGCATCGGCGGAATCGCATCCCCACGCATCAGACTCGTCGCGAGCAAATGCTGACTCAGGCTCGGGATCATCATCAGCGTCGCGGTCGG
Organism: Steroidobacteraceae bacterium; assembly: GCA_035275145.1. Classification (GTDB taxonomy): domain Bacteria; phylum Pseudomonadota; class Gammaproteobacteria; order Steroidobacterales; family Steroidobacteraceae; genus Steroidobacter. Next base: position 3,555 of record DATENH010000221.1, read on the forward strand.
CTTCGTGCCATTCACGACGGCGTACATGATCGGCGCGATCGGCAACAGCATCACCACTGACAACCACGACTGCGCCTCGCGGTTGCTGCGCGTGAACGACGCCACGGCCGTCATCAAACCCGCGCCGAGCGGCACGAACGGCAGCATTACTGCGAAGATCGCCAGCACCACGCGCGGGCCGAAGTTTGCAGACATGCCGAGCGCTTCGAGCGGGATGAACTGCAACACGACGCCGAACGCGGCGAGCGTCAGCAGCAGCGAGATCGACATGAATGCGGACGTCGCGAGCATCTTGCCGACGATCAGCTCGGCACGCCGCACCGGTAGCGCCAGCAGCGGCTCGAGCGAACCGCGCTCGCGCTCGCCCGCGGTCGTATCGATCGCCAGATAGAAACCGCCGACCAGCATCGACATGAAAGAGAAGTACGTCATCATGCCGAGGATCAACAGCGAGCGGCCGGCCGGGGTCGCGACATCCAAGGTTCGCACGTCGACCGGACGAATGACTTCCGGACTGACGCCGCGCACGAGCAGTCGAAGCGCAGCGAGCTGACCGCCGTAGCCTTCGAGCAAGCGGCGCGCACGGTCGGCGCTAGCGCCCGTCTGGTTGTTCGCGGTGTCGACCACGAGATCGAGCGGCGCCGGTTCGCCCGCCCGCAGCTTCTCGCCGTACTCGGCGTCGATCAGCAGGACCAGATCTTCGCCGCCGCCGCGCACAGCGCTCATCGCTTCGTCCGCAGTCAGCGCAACCGTCTTGATCTCCGTGCCGTTCTCTTCGAGAAAGCGCACGAGGTTCGGCGCGTGCTCGCTGCCCGACACCGTCAGGCGCAGCGGCTTGTCCTGATTCTCCACGACGCGCTTCGACGCCATCGACGTCGTGAGACCGAAGATCACCGGCGCGAGCAGCACGCCGAACAGGAAAGCGGACAGGATCACGCGGCGATCGCGCAGATTCTCCAGCAGCTCCTTGGCGAAGACGATCCGGACCGCGCGCGTCATGCGGGCACCCCGCCATCGGCCGCGCGCACGAATGCTTCTTCCAGGTCCGCTGCGCCAGTCGCTGCGAGAATCTCGGCCGGCGTGCCGCGAACGACGACGCGACCGTGCGAGATAATGACGATGTCATCGCACAGCGCAGCGACTTCCTGCATGACGTGGCTGGAGAACAGCACGCAGCGACCGGATGCGCGCAACTGGCGTATCAATTCGCGCAGCATGCGCACTGCATTGACGTCGAGACCGTTGGTCGGCTCGTCGAGAATGATCGTGCGCGGCTGATGGACGAGCGCGCGGGCCAGTGCGACTTTCAAACGCTCGCCTTGCGAATAACCCTTGGCGCGTCGACTGGCGACGGCGCCGAGTGCGAGCCGCTCGATCAGCTCCTCGGTCATCCGCTCGAGCTCAGCGCCGTGCAATCCGTGCAGCTTGCCGTAGTAGCGGATGTTCTCGCGGCCGGTGAGATGTGCATACAGGCCGCTCGCGTGCGGCAGAACCCCGAGCGAGCCGCGGACGCGCAGCGGCGACCCGACGCAATCGTGGCCGTCGACGATCGCTTGTCCCCTGTCCGGTCGCAGTACCGTGCTGAGGATGCGCAGCGTTGTCGACTTGCCCGCCCCGTTGTGGCCGAGCAGGCCGGTGATGCGGCCGTCGCGCGCTTCGAAGGAGACGTCGCTCAACGCCTGCACGGTGCCGAACTTCTTGCTGAGACGTTCGACGCGAATCATGGTGCCGGCGCGGTCCGCGACAACATGAACGGCGTAGCACGAATGTTGCGCACGCAACTGTCGTCGACGCCAGCCGTCGTGCCAGCGGCAATGAACTCGGCGGTCAGGCGCGGCATGCACCCGGTCGCAAGCTGGCCGTGACCTTGCCCGACCGCGATCACGTGCTTGCCATTGGGCAGGCCTCTCATGATCCGATCCGCGTAACGCTCCGGGGTCACCGGGTCGTTGCCGCCGGACAGGATCAATGTCGGCAACTCGCTCTGCAGCGGCACACCGAAATCAGCATCGACCGGCCCGCGCGGCCATTCCGCGCAAATGGCACGCATGCTGCTCATGAACGCTGTGCCCATATACGTCTTCGCCAGCTGCTCCTCCGAGACGTTTTCCTGCGCCCAGCGCGGCGCGTCTTCACTGCACACCACGGAGAAGTGCATCCCCTCCGCTAGCTGTTCTTCGACGTCGCTCTCGACCCGCAGGTATTGCGCAGCGAGCGACTGCAGATCGCGCAGCGACTGCCCCTCGTGAATCAACAGCGGCAGCGTCGATACCGTTTCGTCCGCATAGCTCAGCAGTCGCACCGCGGCGCCGAGGCGCGCTTCATCGAGAGTCGTATTCGTGTGCGCGCCCGTGAGCGGATGCGCGATCGCTAGCTTCACCGGCTCTTTGCGCAGCCTTTCCCGCAGCGCCATGAACTGCGCGGAGATATTCGGGAATTCCCGGGCACACGCCTCGTCGCGGGCGCAGCGTTGCAATGTCGCATCGATCGCACGCTGCGCCTCGATGGCGACGTCCGGCCCGAGCGCGAGGTCCGCAGGCACGACTCCGTCGAGAATGACCGTGCGCACGTGATCGGGATAGCGACGCATGTAGTGTTGCGCGACGCGCGTCCCGTACGAGATGCCGTAGAGATTCACCTTGCGATAGCCGAGGGCGGCGCGCACATCCTCGAGGTCGCGCACCGCAATGCTGGTCGTGTAGTAGCGCGGATCGCCCGGCAGGGCCGCGAGACACTCGCGCACGACCGCTTGCAGCTTTTGCGAATCGAGCACCACGAACTCGGAATCGTCCGGGAGCTTGCAGTCCAGCCGATTGGACCGCCCGGTGCCGCGTTGATCGATCAGCACCAGGTCGCGATCGCGCCGGATCCGCGTGAAGGCGGGGGCCACGCTCAGATAGAAATCACTGGCCGCCTGTCCGGGACCGCCGCTCAGGATGAACAGCGGATCGGCCGCGGGCTTCAGGCGCAGCGCCGGGATGACGGCGACGTGCAATTGCAATTCTTTGCTATGGGGGTCGTCGCGATTCTCCCGCACCGTGTAGTGACCGCAACGTGCGGCGGCACTACCACCCGCCAGCGCGCTCTCCAGACGGCAGTCCGCAAGGCGCAGCGGCTCGTCGGCGAATGCTGCACCGATTGCGCTGCAAAATATCCATGCCACTAATCGAGGAACCTGCGACCGCATGCGTTGTCCGGTTTTCTAAACGGTTCTTGGCCGTGTTGGCACCCGCGACAGTTTGATACATTCGCACGCCTGCCGGGGATCATCCATTGGAGTCGTCAATGAGAATTCGAACACTGCTCACCGCCGCGCTGCTGACCGCCGTGCCCCTCTCGGGCGCGCTGGCCAAAGATGCTGCACTGGCCAAAGCCGTCGCCGACACGCATCGCACGCCGGCCATGGTGGAACGCGACAAGTATCGGCATCCGCAGGAAGTGCTGGAGTTCGCGGGTATCAAGCCGACGCTGACCGTGGTCGAAATCGCACCGGGCGGCGGCTACTGGACCGAGATTCTCGCCCCGTATCTGAAGGACAAGGGCACGTATTACATAGCGATGACCCCGCGCGCCGCGAGCGAGCGTGCGGCCAAGCAGGTCGACGACTGGAACAAGCGGATCGCCGATAACAAGGCGACCTGGGGCAACGTGAAGATTGCCGAGTTCGGCAAGGACAGCTTCGAGATCGCGCCGGCCGGCTCGGTCGATCTGGTCATCACCTCGCGCAACGTCCACAACTGGATGGGCGCGGGCTTTGCGGACCAGGCCTTCGCCGCCTTCTACAAGGCGCTCAAGCCGGGCGGCACCCTGAGCGTGGAAGAGCATCGCGCGCCGGCCGACAAGCCGCAGGACCCTAAGGCCGCCGACGGCTACGTGCGTGAGGATCACACGATCGAGCTGGCGAAGAAGGCCGGCTTCAAGCTCGTCGACAAGTCCGAAGTCCTGGCGAATCCGAAGGACACGAAGGACTGGCCGAAGGGCGTGTGGACGCTGCCGCCGACGCTGCAGATGGGCGAGACCGATCGCGCCAAATATCTGGCGATCGGCGAGGCCGACAACTTCCTCATGAAGTTCCAGAAGCCGAAATAAGGGCAAAGCTGTGGACGAAGACGTAAAGCGCTGGCTCTATTGGGCGATTCCGATCGTGGTCGTGCTCGGCGCGGGCGGCGCGCTGTACTACGCCCGCCAGCACAATGAGCCGGCGCCGGCACCGGTGGCGCAGACGCAGGCGCCGCCGAGCGTCGAGCCGCCGGTTCAGCATCCCATCGAGCAGGTCGACGACGAGAAGCCGCTGCCGGCGCTCGCCGAGAGCGACAATCAGGTCCAGGACTCGCTGGTGGGCGCGCTCGGGCGTTCGGTCGAGCAGGTGCTGGTGCCGAAGGACATCGTGCGGCACTTCGTCGTCACCGTGGACAACTTGCCGCGCAAGAAAGCAGCGGTGCAGCTCTGGCCGGTCAAGCCGATCGGCGGCGAGCTCGCTGTCGCACCGGGCGGCGAGCCGACGCTCAGTGCCGACAATGCCGCGCGCTACGAGCCGTTCATCAAGCTCGTGAAGAATGCGGACGTCGCGCAGGTCGCGGCGGTCTACCGGCATTTCTATCCGCTGTTCCAGCAGGCGTACGTCGACCTCGGTTATCCGGACGGTTACTTCAACGATCGCCTGGTCGAAGTGATCGACCATCTGCTCGCAACGCCGGACATCGCCGGGCCGATCAAGCTGACGCAGCCCGGCGTGTTCTATCAGTACGCGGATCCTTCGATCGAGGAGCGCTCCGCGGGCCAGAAGGCCATGATCCGGCTGGGCAGTCAGAATGCTGCGATCGTGAAAGAGAAGTTGCGCGCGCTGCGCAAGGAAGTCGTGAAGCAGCAGGCGAAGCAATAGGGGTCCAGCAACGGAGAGCTTTTTCGGGGAGGTTTCGTCATGACGAAGATCGCACTGGCACTCGCGATCGTGGCGATCGGCGAGGGAGCCGTCACACTGCATCTGGTGAATCGGCTGCACGAGGAGCGTGAGAGCGCACACACGCTGCAGGCTCGGGTCACCGAGCTCGAGCGCAAAGTGCCGCAACCTGCCGCAGGCGCAGGCGCGACATTCATCGCTGTTCCCACGCAACCGACGGTCTCGCCCTTCAGCACCGCCAAGAACGGCAGCGCACCGCCGGCACCGCAAGCGGTCGCGGGCGTCATCACAGCCGCGGACAGACCGATGGCAGTCAGCGTCTTCGCGCCCGTAACGGCGCCGCTCGACCAGGAGCGTATGCGTGAGCAGATCAAGCAGAGCATGGAGCGTCAGGCCGCGCTGATGCGCGATCCCGAATATCGGGATGCGATGCTGGCTCAGCAGAAAGCGGGCGTGCGGCAGGCCAATCCGAATCTGGCGCGCGATCTCGACCTGACGCCCGAACAGGCCGACCGCTTGTTCAGCACGCTCGCGGAACAACAGACGCGCATGATGGAGAACAACGCTCCCATGATGTGGGGCGAGCAGCCCGATCCGGCCAAGGTGCAGGAGTATCAGCGCAAGCTGCTGGATCAGCAGCGCGCCAACGAGACGGAGATCAAGCGCGTGCTCGGCGACGCGAAGTTCCGCGAATACCAGGAATACCAGCAATTGAGCGGCGTGCGCTGGGAAGCGGACGCCGTGCGCACCACGCTGGCAAACGCCGGTGTGCCGCTGGACGAGAATCTGACCAAGCCGCTGTTGAAGTCGTTGCAGGAGCAGCAGCAGAAGATGCTGCAGCAGATGGCGGCCGCAGCACCGGGGAAGAATCAGTTCTTCGCCGGCACGAGCGCCGTAGTGATGAGCGACGCCGTGGCTGGCAATGATCCGAGCGCGAGCGCGAACATGCTGAAGATGCAGGAGCAGTCGCTCGACTATCAGGCGCAACACCAGAAGCAGCAGCGCGAAGCGCTGGCCCGCGTGCTCACGCCCGAGCAGATGAAAGTGATCGAAGACGAGCACAACTCGCAACTGCAGATGCAACGCGCGCAGCTCCGTATCATGCGCGCGCAACAGGAAGCGGGACTGCTGGATCAGCAGCAGGTCGACGGCGTCGGCTACGTCCAGGAAGGAGTGACGTTCAGGCCGGCGGCCTCCGACTGAATGAAGCCACGCGCGCAAGCAACGATCGTCATCGCACTGATCGGAGCACTTGCCGGCGTGGTCGTGCGCGCGCTCGCGGATGAGCCTGCGAAGACAGCGCGCGCACCCGACGCGATCCTCAATCAGTACTGCAACGTCTGTCACCTGACCGGCTGGAACGGCGCGCCGCTGAGCGGCGACGCCAACGACTGGCAGCCGCGGCTGACGACCGGTTTCGATTCGCTGCTCAAGAATGCCAAGCAAGGCATCAACAACATGCCGCCGATGGGAACGTGCCAGGATTGCACCGACGCAGAGTTGGAGGCGGCGATTCGCAAGATGTTGCCTTGATGGGGAGGCACGCATGCACAAAACGATCGCGACAGTCGCTCTGCTATTGAGCGGAGCTGTCTCAGCCGCTGAATCGCCGAGCGGTCAGTGGCACTACTACGGCGGCGACGCGGGCAGCTCCAAATACTCGCCGCTCGCGCAGATCGACGCCCGTAACGTCGGCTCGCTGGAAGTCGCGTGGACCTGGAACAGTCCCGACGACGCGCTGGTGGGCTCTGCCACCCGCGAGCGTCCCGGTTATTTCAAGCCGACGCCAATCATGATCGACGGCGTGCTCTACACGAGCACGGCTTTCAGTGAGGTCGCAGCAATCGACGCCGGCACGGGCGCGACGCGCTGGGTCTTCGATCCGCACGCGTACACAGTCGGACGCCGTCCAGCGAACTCCGGCTGGCAGCATCGCGGCGTCGCGTACTGGTCCGGCAAGATTGCTGGCCGCACCGAGCAACGCATCCTGATCGCGACCGGCATCGGCGAGCTGATTGCGCTCGACGCGCGCACCGGCCAGCCGGTCGCATCGTTCGGCAAAGACGGGCGCGTCGATCTGCAAGCCGCGCTGATCCGCAAGGAAGAGGACCGCCGCTTCGTCGGCTTCAACTCGCCGCCGATGATCGTCGGCAACTCCGTCGTGGTCGGCTGCACGGTGTTCGATCGTCCGACGGCGCCCGAGATGCCCGCCGGTCACGTGCAGGCCTTCGACGTCGTGACCGGCGCGCCGAAGTGGATCTTCCACACTGTGCCGCAGGGGAACGAGCCCGGCGTGGAGACGTGGGAGAACGAGTCGTGGAAGTACTCGGGCAACACCAATCCCTGGCCGCCGTTCAGCGCGGATCCGGAGCTCGGCCTCGTGTTCATTCCGGTCGGCACGCCGACCAACGATTACTTCGGCGGCGATCGCAAGGGCAACAACCTGTACGCGGAGAGTCTGCTGGCGATTGCCGCGGACAGCGGCAAGCTCGTGTGGCACTTCCAAGGCGTGCATCACGGCCTGTGGGATTACGACTTTCCCGCCGCGCCGACGCTCGTCGACATCAAGGTGGACGGTCGGCGCATCGAGGCCGTCGCGCAGGTCAGCAAGCAAGGCTTCACGTACGTGTTCGAGCGCGCGACGGGCAAGCCGGTGTGGCCGATCGAAGAGCGGCCCGTGCCGCAATCGGCGGTGCCGGGCGAGAAGACGTCGGCGACGCAGCCGTTTCCGACCAAGCCGCCGCCGTTCGCGCGCCAGGGCCTGACGACTGACGATCTCATCGACTTCACTCCCGAGCTGCGCGCCGAAGCGCTGCAGATCGTCAACGACTACACACTCGGCCCGCTGTTCACGCCACCGACCGTCGTTGGCGAGAACGGCAAGAAGGGCGTGCTGCAGATGCCGAGCGCTGCTGGCGGAGCGAACTGGGGCGGCGCGGGCTTCGATCCCGAAACGGGTTACCTGTTCCTGGAGTCGGCGAACATCGTGTCGCTCGCGGCCGTGGTAAAGGGCGATGCGTCGCAGAAATCCGCGTACGCGATTCGCGGTGCCGCCGGCCCGCCGGGCCCGCGCGGACTGCCGCTGATCAAGCCGCCCTACGGCGTGGTGACCGCCATCGATCTCAACAAGGGCGAGATCGCCTGGCAGGTCGCACACGGCGACGGTCCGCGCGATCATCCAGCGCTGAAGGGACTGAATCTGCCGCCGCTCGGCGCGTCCAGTCATTCATTCCTGTCGAGCGGCGGACCGCTGGTGACGAAGACGCTGCTGTTCGTGAACCAGGTGCAGGCTCAGCCGGACCTGTCGCTGTCGCAGACCGAGCTGTTCATGCGCGCGTTCGACAAGAAAACCGGAGCCGTGGTGTGGGAACATCGCATGACGGAGCCGCCGTTCGGCACGCCGATGACGTACCTGCACGACGGCCGTCAGTACCTGGTCGTCGCGACCGGTGGCGCCGGCACCCCGGGCCGACTGGTCGCCTTCGCTCTGCCGGGTAGCAAGAAGTAGAGGAGTAAGACGATGCGCTTGCTGTCTTCGTTCGCGATGCTCGCACTCTGTGCATGCAGCGGCGGCTCACAAGCCCCTTCGCAACCCGCGGCGGCTGCGCAATCTCCATCGCCCGCGGCGAATGAGCGCGACGAGCCCGTGAACCCTGCGTTCGTCGGTCGTGTGTGGCGTGCGGCCGAGCGCGGCGTGCCGCTCGGCGCGATCATGATCTTCCTGCCGGATCGCACGCTGCTGATGGATTCGTGCTTCGAAACGTATCGAGTCTCGAAATGGGGTGTGGCGGGCGATCGCATCCGCTGGCTCGAAGACACCGTGCCGATCGAGGCCGAAGTCGTCACGCCGAGCAAGGACGAGCTGACGCTGAAGATCGCCGGCCAGAATCGCGAGCAGCATTACATCGCGATCACCGATCCGTACACCTGCCCCGACATGCCGAAGTGAGCTGGCGGAATCAGCGCGCGCGCTTGGCGAACAAGAGGGTCGCGCCGAGGTGGCCGCCGTGGTTGGTGAGCTGCGCGTGGACCTCGGTCGCACCGCAATCCTGCAGCATGAACATCACCTGGTTGAGGTTGTAGGGATTCATGGCCATCTTCGGCTCGCGTCCTCGCAGCTTTCTGCCGAGCTTCGAGAACGGTGCCGCGGCGAGCTGCGCAGCTCGCGAGCCGAGCGAGCGTACCCCGAGGTTCGCCTTGTCCTTCGCTCGGCCGTAGGTCACGTGCAACGCGCCGAACCCGTCGGCACCCAGGAGTCGCAGCATCGTAGTCATGTACTGCAGCCCATCCTTCGTGGGCACGTGCTGTAGAACGATGTACGAGTTGACGAACGAGAACGTGCCCTGCGCGTCGCGCAATTCCTCGAGTCGCTGGCAAAAAGTGACATTGCTCACGTGCAGCGCCGCGGCTTGCGCCCGTGCTTCGGTCAGCATGCCGAGAGCGATGTCCACGCCGACCGCGTGCGCGAACTCGGCAGCGAGCGGCAACGTGAGCCTGCCGACGCCGCAGCCGAAATCGAGCGCTTTCTCGCGCGGCAGGTCAGAGCCGAGGTGGCGGCGACAGGCATCGAGCACGCCCCGCACGTAGGCCGCACCGGATTCGAAGAATTCGCGGCGCGCCTCCTCGGTCAACGCACCGCCGTGAAAGCGATCGTGAGACAGGACGCCGAAATATGGGTCGTGCCGGCCGTAGTAGTCCCAGGTGCCCATGCCGGGACAATAGCAAACTCAGCGCGCTGAGGCCTGCGGACGCGAGCGGTTCTGCCAGCGACGGCGACGATTGTTTTGGTTCGCGTTCGGTTGCTGACGCCCATACGGATGATGTGGCGGATGCTGCGGCTTGCCTTGCGACTGCTTGGACTGCTGACCCTGCTTCTGCTGAACATGCCGCTGCTGTTGATGCTGCGGTTGCGGCTGCGCACGCGGGAAGTGCGGCAGCGGCAGCCGCGGAATCGGCTTGCGCAGGACCTTCTCGATGTCCTTCATCAGCCCCGTCTCGTCCGGTGCCACCAGCGACACCGCGATGCCGGTCGCGCCCGCGCGGCCAGTGCGACCGATGCGATGCACGTAGTCCTCCGGCACGTTCGGCAGCTCGTAGTTCACGACGTGCGGCAGCTCTTTGATGTCGAGGCCGCGTGAGGCCACCTCGGTCGCGACCAGCGCGCGCACGTCGTAGCTCTTGAAGCCCGCGAGCGCTTGCGTGCGCGCCGATTGGCTCTTGTTGCCGTGGATCGCAGCCGCGTTGATGCCATCGTCCTGCAATTGCTTCGTCAGGCGATTCGCGCCGTGCTTGGTGCGCGTGAACACGAGCACCTGCGACCAGTCGCCGTCGTGAATCAGATGCGACAGCAGTGCCCGCTTCTGATCCTTCGGCACCAGGTATGCGCGCTGTTCGACGCTATCGACCGCGGCGTTGCGGCGGGCAACTTCGATCTCGACCGGCTGATGCAGGATACTCTGCGCGAGCCGCCGGATGTCGTCGGAGTAAGTCGCCGAGAACAGCAGGTTCTGCCGCTGCCGCGGCAGCAGCTTGATCACACGGCGGATGTCCGCGATGAAGCCCATGTCGAGCATGCGATCCGCTTCGTCGAGCACCAGGATCTGCACCCGCGTGAGATCGACAGTGCCCTGCTGTGCGTGATCGAGCAGCCGGCCCGGCGTCGCGACCAGGATGTCGGTCCCGCGGCGCAGGCCATCGATCTGCGGATTGATGCCGACGCCGCCGAAGATCACTTGCGTGCGCAGGCGCAGGTGCTTGCCGTAAGCGCGCACGCTTTCGTTGACCTGTGCAGCGAGCTCGCGTGTCGGGACCAGCACCAGTGCGCGCGGCGCCTTCGGCGGATGAGCGTTGCCGTGCAGGCGTTGCAGGATCGGCAGCGTGAAGCCGGCGGTCTTGCCAGTGCCGGTCTGGGCCCCGGCCAGGATGTCCCGGCCCGCGAGAATTTCAGGGATCACGCGCGTCTGCACGGGAGTGGGTTCGGCATAGCCGCGCTCCGCGAGCGCGCGCGTCAATTCGGGCAACAGCCCGAGAGAATCGAAAGACATTGATCAGAATCCTCTACCAGCCCGCATGCGACATCGGTCGCAGGTCCAGTCGAGGCGGAGATAACTTCGAGGTGGGAAAACCGCGAGTAAGTGAACGAGCTGACCGGACGGCAGCTTGTAAGCGGCCGGCACTGTACAGGGAATTGCGCGTCACCACAAATCTTTGCGTTTGAAGCCGCTACGATAACGACATAAACAACGATGGGGGAGCACTCATGCGCTGGGGAATTCTGCTTTGTCTGACGGCTGGGCTGGCCGCCTGTACCGGCAATCCAGGCTCGCGCGTCGACTCCGGCGCACTGGAAATCAAGGTGCTGTCCAATCGCGCCGACCTCATCAGCGGCGGCGACGCGCTGGTCGAAGTCGTGCTGCCCAGGTCCGCAGCCGCCGACGCTCTGCACGTCGACGTCGACGGTCGCGACGTCAGCAGCGCGTTCAAGAAGCGCAGCGATGGACGCGTCGTCGGCCTCGTTGCCGGACTCAAAGACGGTGCCAACGTCGTCACCGCGAAGGTCGGCAAGAGCGGCGCTCGCCTCACGATTACCAACTATCCGATCGGCGGTCCGATCTTCTCCGGCGCGCAAGTGCAACCCTGGGTGTGTGCGACGCCGACTGCGCAAGAAGCAACCAGCACCTCGGCCGCGACGAATGCGAGCGGCTTGAGCAGTGCGGCCACCGATACCCAGTGCAATATCCCGAGCGAGGATCGCCTGTTCTATCGCACGACCGAGCAGTGCTCGCAGGGCAGACAGGGCCCGCCGTGCTTCAAGCCGTACGATCCGAATGCACCCATGCCTGCCGACGTCGCCGAGACGACCAACGACCAGGGCGTGAAGACGAAGTTCATCGTCCGCGTCGAGCGCGGCGTGATGAATCGCGCGATCTACGACATGGCCGTGCTGTTCGATCCCGCCAGCGCGGCGGCAGACGGCGGACTGGCCGCGTGGAATCGCAAGCTGCTCTGGTCATTCGGCGGCGGCAGCGGCACGCCCCACAAGCAATTCGCGCCGAACAGCCCTTGGCAGATCGACTACGCGCTCGCCCGCGGCTACCTCGTCGCCGTGAGCGCGCATACCGATCAGGCGTTGAACTCGAATCACGTCGTCGCCGCCGAGACCGTGATGATGGGCAAGGAACACGTCATCGAGCGTTACGGCGAGATCAAGTACACGATCGGCACCGGCTGTTCCGGCGGCTCGATCATGCAACTGCAGCTAGCGTCGCTCTACCCCGGTCTGCTCGACGGCATCCAGCCCTCGTGCACGTATCCGGATTCGTACTCGACCAGCACGGAAGTCGGCGACTGCGTGCTGCTCGGCAATTACTTCGCGTCTGCCGAGTTCGCCGCGCTCACCAAGGAGCTGACGCCGGCGCAGGTCGCAGCGAAGAAGGCCGCGATCGCCGGCCACATGGATGACAAGGCTTGTCCGAACTGGGCGATGTCGTTCGGCAGCTCGAACAATCCCGGCGTGTACACCAATCCACGCACCAAGAAGCCGATGAACAACTGCTTCCTGCTGGACAGCCAGGTCTACGACGCCGCGAAAAATCCGAACGGCGTCCGCTGCACGATTCCGGAGTACGCACTGTCGACCTGGGGCGCGACGCCGGGGACGCACGTCGCGCGCCGGACGAACGACAACGCGGGGATTCAGTATGGGTTGAAGGCGCTCGCCGCTGGCCAGATCGGGGCAGAGGAGTTCGTTGCGCTCAACGAGAAGATCGGCGGTACCGACAACGACATGAACCTCACTGCCGCACGCATGGTCGCCGACCCCGAAGCGCTGCGCATCGCCTACCAAGACGGCATCATCGGCGACGCGAAGCAGTGGGCGAAGGTGCCGATCATCGACTGGCGCGGCAACGACAACTCGAACATTCACATGAACTGGCGCGCGTTCGCGGTCCGCGACCGGCTCGATCGCATCAACGGCGGTCACGGCAACCAGGTCATCTGGCGCTACGGCCCGGGACTGTTGCCGCCGCCGCAGCTCATGGTCGATTCGCTGGTGACGATCGACAAGTGGGTCGCCGCGATCAAGGCGGACACGAGCACCGCGACGCTCGAAGAGAAGGTGGTGAAGAACAAGCCGGCCGAAGCGTTCGACTTCTGCTACATCGGCAACGACTACACGACCAAGGTGACGGACTGGGCCAAGTGCGATGCTGACCCGGTGCTGAGGTACTTCGCTTCTCCGCGCCAGGTTGCGGGCGGGCCGCTCGCGGAGGATGTGCTGAAGTGTCAGCTCAAGCCGCTGAAGCGGAGCGACTATGCGACGAAGTTCAGCGATGAGCAGTGGGCGAGGCTGAGCAAGGTATTCGCGAGCGGGGTGTGCGATTGGAGCAAGGCCGGCGTGGGGATGCAGAGATCGACGCCGTGGAGGACGTTTGCGAAAGGGCCGGGAGGAGTGCCGATGGGGGAGGCGCCGCGGTCGAAGAAGATTTAGGCGTTTCGAACAGTCGGGCTGAAGCCCGACCTACAAGTCATCTAGTGGGCCTGTAGGTCGGGCTTTAGCCCGACTCTGCAGAGAGGGTCAGGCTTCAGCAGCACCTTCAGCTTTGTCAGCAAATCCGCCTCCCGATACGGCTTCGCCAACACATCCGCTCCTTTGTCCGGCGCCGTGTACGACGCCGCATAGCCCGTCGCATACAGCACCGGCAACTGCGGCCTTCTCTCCCTCGCCAGTCGCCCCAGCTCGAAGCCATTCATCCCCGGCATCACGATATCCGTGAACAGC
>DATENH010000222.1:0-10895 GCA_035275145.1 Steroidobacteraceae bacterium
GTCGCTCCGCCAGGACAAGACCGAGCAGCTCCGCGTCGAGGTCGAGCACGAAGGTCGCAAACCGGCAGTGCCCTATCCGCGCGGCGATCAGCTCGCGAAAGTCACCGCAGGCGACTGGAACAAGATCGCCGCGCAGAACAACCGCGTCGAGTTTGCCGCTGAGCCGGCAGGGTCATGACCGCGCGCTGGCTGCTCTATGGCGCGAACGGCTACACCGGGGAATTGATCGCACGCGAGGCGGTCTCCCGCGGCATGCGGCCCGTGCTCGCCGGTCGCTCGCGCCACAAGGTCGAGCAGCTCGCGGCCGAGCTCGGCTGCGAGAGCGCGGTGTTCTCGCTCGACGATCACACCTCCCTGGTTCGCGCGCTCGACGGCATGACTGTCGCCTTGCATTGCGCCGGACCCTTTTCCGCGACGGCACGGCCGATGATGCAGGGCTGTCTCGCCACGCACGTTCACTATCTCGACATCACCGGCGAGATCGACGTCTTCGAGCTCGCCCACAGCGTCGACGACAAAGCTCATCGTGCCAAGGTCGTGCTGTGTCCGGGCGTCGGCTTCGACGTCGTGCCCACCGACAGCGTTGCCGCGAAATTGAAACAGGCCATGCCGGATGCGACACATCTGACGCTGGGCTTCGAAGGCAACTCGGGCTTGAGCAAGGGCACCGCGAAGACCTCGATCGAATCCGTCGGCGGTGGCTCGCGCGTACGGCGCGACGGCAAGATCGTCGCTGTCGAGCTCGGCTCGCAAACGCGCAAGATCGATTTCGGCTCGGGCGAGCGTCTTGCGGTCGGCATCCCGTGGGGCGACGTGAGCACCGCTTACTTCACGACCGGCATCCCGAACATCGAAGTGTTCACGGCGATCTCGCAGAAGGGTCTCGACGGCATGCGCCGGATGAACATGCTCGCGCCGCTGTTGCGGCAACGCTGGATGCAGGCGGTGGCCAAGCGCATCGTCGACGCGCGTCTGCGGCCGCCCGACCGGACCCAGCGCGAGAACAATCCGAGCTTCGTGTGGGGAGAAGTACGCAACGCCGCAGGTCAGTCGAAAGTTGCGCGCCTGCGCACGGCTAACGGTTACTCGCTGACTGTTGCTTCCTCGCTCGGTATCCTCAGCACATTGCTGGCGCAGCCACGGATGTCCGGCTTCGCGACACCCAGTGAGCTCGTCGGCGCCGACTTCGTCAGCACGCTGCCAGGTTCCTCGCCGATCCGCATCGATTCATGACTCTCGCTCCGCCCCCCTCCTTCGTGCCACCCGGCTGGCTCGTCAACGCGCATCTGCAATCGATCGTGCCGAGCCTGCGACTGCGGCGTCCGCTGGTCGCGCGGCGCGCGCGCCGGATGCTGGCGTGCGCCGAAACGCAGATCGTGGACTGCGGCGACGGCGTGCGACTGCTCGGCCATTACTCGAGCCAGGTCGCGGCAGGCCGCCCGCCCGCGCGCGAGCTGGCGATCCTGTTGCACGGTTGGGAAGGCAGCGCCGATTCGATGTACGTGCTGTCGCTCGGCAGCTATCTGTTCGAGCTCGGCTGCGACGTGTACCGCCTGAACTTTCGCGATCATGGTCCGAGCCATCATCTGAACGAGGAAATCTTCCACTCGTGTCGGCTCGACGAAGTCGTCGGCGCAGTGCGCGCGATTCAGCGGGCGATTCCGCAACCTCGCATGACGATCGCGGGATTCTCGCTCGGCGGCAACTTCGCGCTACGCGTCGCGGCGCGCGCGCCGGCTGCGGGTATCAAGCTCGAGCGTGCGATCGCGATCTGCCCGGTGCTGCGGCCTCACAGCACGATGGATGTGCTCGAACAAGGGCCGTTCATCTATCACCAGTACTTCATCGGCAAGTGGAAGCAGTCGTTGAAGCTGAAGCAGCGGCTGTTTCCGCAGCGCTACGACTTCGCGCCGATCCTCGCCCAGCGCAGCATCAAGGAGATGACGCGCATCATGGTCGAGCAGTACAGCGAGTTCCCGAGCCTCGACGCGTACCTGAGCGGTTACGCGATCATCGGCGATCGGCTGGCGCAGCTCGCGGTGCCGAGCCATATCGTGCTGTCGCTCGACGATCCCATCATCCCGGCGCGCGATCTGCAGGACGTCGCGCGATCGCCGCAGCTGCAGATTGCAGCGATCCCGCATGGCGGGCATTGCGGGTTCATGGAGAGCTTCGTGCGGGAGAGCTGGGCGGATCGCGAAGTCGCGAAGTATATGGGCCTACACCGCGGCCTTCCTTGATTCGCGCAGCATGTCGCGGATGACGCTGGTTTCGACCAGACGCGCGCCGCGCGTAGCAAGCTCGAGAGCGACCTTCGCTGTGCGCACGTCGTAGACGACCCAGCGCCACGGGCCGCGCCAGAGTTTCGACGCGTTTTCCGTCAGAAGCTGGTGATCGCAGAACAGGTAGTCGGGTGCGAGCGCCTCGCACTTCAGTGCAGCGGTATTGGTGTATTCCGTGAGGCGCCAGCCGACACGATACGGCGAGACCTGGCGCACGTGATGCACGGCTGCGAAGTCGGAGGAAACGAGCACGCACTGACGCGCCACGGGCTTGAGCACTTCGCACACCTTGCGCACGACGGCTTCCTGACCGAGTGCACGCAGGCTCGCGCGCTTCAGCTCGACGAACGCAGTCGTCGTGGCCTGGCTGGCCAGCAGGTCGACGGCCTGGCCGAGCCGCGGGATGCCGATGTCGGTCGCGGTGATCTTGACCTCCGCCAGCTCGTCCCACGTCATCTCCAGAGCGTTGCGATCCACGCCGGCGACGCGCTGCAGGTTCGAATCGTTGAGCAGCACCGGCTGGCGGTCGACGGACAGCTGCACATCGAAACCCAGGTGACGGGCGCCCAGCTCCAGCGCCGAGCGCAGCGCGGGCAGCGTGTTCTCCGGATACTCGGCGACGTTACCGCGGCGTGCGATCAGCTCGGGGAGTCGGCTATGGGGCATTTGGCGCGCATTCTAACTGCACCCGCATCCACCTCCGCATGGATGGATCGCGCGGCCTGGCCGGCGCGTTGAATGCGTCGCCGAGGCCCGACACTTGGCGGCTCCGATTGCATCTGCTATTGCATGTGCTCTGCGGGGAATCTATGTACGACACCGGTCGATCGAACATTGCGGTCAAGTGCGCAGCGATGCTGCTCGCACTGGTCTGTCTGCACGCATGCAGCAGTGGCGAGGACACGAAGCAGACGCCTCCCGTTCAACAGGATCCGCCGCCGACGCCGCCACCTCCACCGCCGCCTCCGCCTCCGCCCCCACCACCGCCGCCTCCGCCACCTCCGCCGCCGCCACCCCCGCCGGGTGGTGACACTTCCGGACTGGATGCGCGGCCGTCGAATACCACGTGCCTCGCGGGCGACGCGCCCAGCACCAACGTCAGCTTCGCCGTGCAGCGGGTGTTCCCGAACCTGCCCAACTTCACGCAGCCCGTCGCGATGCTGCAGGAGCCGGGGAACAATGCGCGCTGGTACGTAGTGCAGAAGACCGGCTCGGTGCGCGTGTTCGACAACACGGCGAACGTCTCGACGACGAGCCAATTCGTCAACATCGCAGGTCAGCTCAATTCGGATCCGCAGAGCCCGACGGACGAGCGAGGCCTGCTCGGCATGGCGTTCCATCCCAACTACCCGACGGACCCGCGCGTCTATCTCTTCTATACGGGGACGGATCCGACGCTCGGCCTCGTCGATCGCGTCTCGGAGTTCCGCAAGCTGGCCGGCAGCAATGCCCTCGATCCCAACAGCGAGCTGCAACTCCTCAACGTCGACGATCCGGAGACCAATCACAACGGCGGCAACATCGCGTTCGGCCCCGACGACGGCTTCCTCTACATCGGCATCGGTGACGGCGGCGGTGGCGGCGACGCGCACGGCAGCATCGGCAACGGCCAGCGGCTGACAACGCTGCTTGGCAAGATGCTGCGCATCGACATCACGAACTCGAGCGTCGCGACGCCCTACGCGATCCCCTCGACGAATCCGTTCGCGGCGAATGCGCGGTGCACTGGCGGCACGGGTGCGGCCAACTGCCCTGAGATCTACGCGTACGGACTCCGCAATCCGTGGCGCTGGAGCTTCGATCGCGTGAGCGGCGAGTTGTGGCTCAACGACGTCGGACAGGACTCGCTGGAGGAAGTCGACCGCATCGTGCTCGGCGGCAACTACGGTTGGCGCTGCTTCGAAGGCACGAGCTCGTTCAACTCCACCTGCGGCAACAATCCGAATCCGCTACCGCCGATCGCGCAATACGGCCGCTCGCTCGGCTTCTCGACCACCGGCGGCGTTGTCTACCGCGGCAGCGCAATTCCGAACCTGGCCGGCCGTTACCTGTTCGGCGATTTCGGCACCGGCGCTCTGTGGTCGATCGCGCGCAACACGACGCCCACGATGACGATGGGTGCGGGACTTTCGACCAACTTGCAGATCGCGAGCTTCGGCCAGGACGTGGACGGCGAGGCCTACATCGTTCACCTCGGCGGCACGCTGCACAAGATCGTACCGGGCGCCGGCGGCGGCACACAGATTCCGAGCCAGCTCTCCGCGACGGGTTGCGTGAGCGCGAACTCACCGACTCAGCCGGCGAGCGGCCTGATCCCGTATGCGCCGACCGCACCGTTCTTCTCGGACGGCGCCGTCAAGACACGCTGGCTGGCGCTACCCGACGGTCAGCGCATCGTGGTCGAGAACGACGGCGACTTCACGTTCCCGAACGGCAGCGTGCTCGTGAAGAATTTCCGCCTCGGCACGACACTGGTCGAGACGCGGCTCTTCATGCGCCACAACAACGGCACCTGGGCCGGCTACACCTACGAATGGAACGCCCAAGGAACCGACGCGACGCGCGTGATCGGCGGCAAGAGCGTCACGGTGAACGGCCAGACCTGGGAGTTCCCGAGCGAAGCGCAATGTCTGCAATGCCATAACACCGCCGCAGGCCGCACGCTCGGCCTGGAGATCGGCACGCTCAACGGCGATTTGACTTACGCAGCGACCGGACGCACCGCGAACCAACTCACGACGCTGAACACCATCGACACGCTGACGCCCGCGCTGACGCAGACTCCCGCGCAGTTGCCGGCGATTCCGGATCCGGCAGGATCGGCAGCGCTCGATCAACGTGCGCGAGCGTGGCTGCATTCCAATTGCGCGTACTGTCATCGGCCGAACGGCCCGACACCGGCCAGCATGGATCTGCGCTACTCGACGGCGCTGAACGCGACCAATACCTGCAATATCGCGCCGTCACTCGGCGATCTCGGAGTCGCGAACGCACGTTTGATCGCGCCGGGCAGCGCTGCAACCTCGATCATCGTGAACCGCGCAAACCGTCGCGACAGCAATGGCATGCCGCCGCTGGCCACGCATCAGGTGGACACAGCAGGCGTGGCGCTGCTGACGCAGTGGATCAACGGCCTGACGGGCTGCTAGGTCTTTCTCTTCTCTTCGTAGTGCACGACCGGCTGACCGCTGGTCACGGCCATGTCGCCTTCGATGACTGCGCCACGTGCGACAGCGATCGAGCGTGCGCTCAGGGCGCCACGCAGCCGCGCGCTCGCTCGGATCTCGAGTTTCTCCGTGACCACCAGCGTGCCTTCCACTTCGCCGGCGATAACCGCGTTCGCTGCCGAGATGCGGCCCTCCCAGCGGCCGCCTTCCGAGAGCGTGAACGAGCCGCGCACGGTGCTGTCGCCATTGACCGCGCCCGCGACCACGAGGTCGCCGCCGCATTCCAGGTCGCCTTTCAAGGCAGAACCCGCGCCGATGAAGGTCGGGCTCGAAGAAACGTGGTCGGCGAGGCGGCGGCGCGGCGTGTCCGTCATGAGGTCATCTCCACCAAATCTGTCTGAGGTGCGCGATTATGCCGTGTCGCAAGCTGACAATCCTTGTCAGCCTGCGCGGGGCGAGCGAACGCGTAAGTCACTGATCGTCATCGCATTGCGGGGTTGGCACAGCCGTTGCAATTCCGTTCCGTGCAAATCGATGCGCTGAACCTGGGATTGGACCCGCGCGCCCTGACCACCAGGGCGTGAGGTCGACGATCCCACCCGTTAGCTTGTAAGAGCGATCTCAGGTTCGGATTCGACGCCGCCCGCACTCTTCCCTGCTGGCGGCGTTTTTTTTTGCGCTGATCCTCTGGTCGAAAGCGGCCGAGGCCCTTTCGACAAACGCTGGCAAAAGGCGTGGCTTTTGCCAGCTATCATCGCCCCTTTCATCCATCTGATGGTGGCGTATGTCTCGCGGATTGCTCGGTGGCGCGCTGCTCGCTGCGACGATTTCCTTCACGTCCGCGACGGCACAAGTGCCCGGCGCCGACCAGGTGCAGTCCGTCACGCTCGCGAACGGCATGCAGGTCATCGTCTGGCCGGATCACGACATCCCGAACGTCGCACTGTTCAACTGGGTGCACGCCGGCAGCCGCAACGAAGTGCCGGGCATCACCGGGCTCGCGCATTTCTTCGAGCACATGATGTTCAACGGCACGAAGACGCGCGCGCAGGGCGAGTTCGACCGCGTGCTGGAAGCGAATGGTGCGCGCAACAACGCGTTCACCACCAATGACGTGACCGTGTATCAGGACTGGCTGCCGCGAGCGGCGCTCGCACCGGTGTTCGAAGTCGAGGCCGATCGCCTGCGCGATCTCGCATTCGAGCCGAAGGTGATCGAGAACGAGCGCGGCGTCGTGCATTCCGAGCGGCGGCTGCGCATCGACGACAGTTACATCGGCCGCCTGCAGGAGCAGGTGCAGGCGACGGCCTTTCTCGCGCATCCCTACCAGATTCCGACGATCGGCTGGCCGTCGGACATCGAATCGTGGCGCATCGAAGACCTCAAGACTTTCTTCGCGACGTACTACGCGCCGAACAACTGCACGCTGGTCCTGGTCGGCGACGTCGAGCCGAAGAGCGCGATCGCGCTGGCGCGGCAGTATTTCGAGTCGATCCCGGCGCACGCGCCGCCCGAGCCGGTCCGCACGCAAGAGCCGCGGCAGGAGGGCGAGCGCCGCGTGAACATCGAGGCCGACGCGCAGACGCCGCTCCTGCAGTTCGCGTATCACGCGCTGTCGGGGTCGGACCCGCGGCAGGCGGCGCTCGAGTTGCTGACGCGCATTCTCACGGACGGCGATGCTTCGCGCCTGCACCGGGTGCTGGTCGAAGAGAAGAAGCTCGCGATTTCCGCGGACAGCTATGTCGATCGCGGCTTCGATCCGGGTCTCGCCTGGTTCCTGCTCACGTTGCCGGCGGGCACCGATACGAAGCAGGCCGAGGCCGTGTTCGATTCCGAGATCGAGCGCGTGCGCAACGGCGGTGTGACTGCCCAGGAGCTGGCGCGTGCGCGCAGTCAAGCGCTCGCAGACTTCTGGCGCGGGCTCGCGACGATCGATGGCAAGGCTCAAGCGCTCGGCCAATACGCGGTGCTGGAAGGCGGCTATCAGCGGCTGTTCGAAGCGCCGCGCGCCTATGAAAGCGTGACGGCGGACGACATTCGCAAGCTCGCAGCAGATCTGCTGCGACCGGGTAATCGCACGGTAGGTGTGCTGACTGCCGCGACTACTGCTGCCCCACAGGGAGAAGGCCGATGAAGACGCTCGTCACGGCGCTCCTGTTCTTCTGCTCCAGCTTGGTGCTCGCTGCCAACAACGGCGTGAAGGTGCCGCCCTTCGAGCGCGTGCAACTCGGCAACGGCGCTGTCGTGCTGCTGATGGAGCGTCACGACGTTCCGCTGATTGCATTCAGCGCAGTGCTACACGGCGGCGCTATGAGCGATCCCGCGAACGCGTCCGGAGTTGCGAGCCTGCTCGCCAACCTGCTGCAGAAAGGCGCCGGCGCGCGTGACGCGGTGCAATTCGCGGAGACGGTCGCGTCGGTCGGCGGCCAGATCGAAACTTCGGTCAGCACCGAGAGCATTTCGGTGAACGGCTCATTCCTCGCGCGCGACCAGCAGCTCATGGTCGAGCTGGTGGCGGACATGCTGCAGCGGCCGCGCCTGGAACAGACGCAGTTCGACACCTTGCGCGCGCGCCAGATCGAATTCATTCGCGCCGCGAAGGAATCGGATCTCGCGGCGCTCGCGCCGATCTACGGCGAGTCGCAGTTGTTCGCCGGGCATCCTTACGGCCGGCCGGTCGACGGCAGCGAAGCCAGTCTCGCGGCGATCAAGCACGCCGACCTGCAAAGCTACTACCAGCAACAGGTCGGCGCCGACCGGCTGATCCTCGCGGTCGCAGGCGACTTCAAGACGGCGCAGTTGAAGCAGCGCATCTCCAGTGCGTTCTCCGGATGGCGCAAAGCCGGCGCGGAGCTGCTGGCCATCCCGAAAGCGGAACGAGTGACGAGCCGCCGCGTGCTGCTGGTCGACGCGCCGGAATCGGTGCAGTCCTATTTCTGGGCGGGCAATGTCGCCGTCGCGAAGAGCGACCCGCGCCGGCCGTCGCTCGATGTGACCAATACGCTGTTCGGCGGACGCTTTACCTCGATGCTCAACACCGAGCTGCGGGTCCGCACCGGCCTGAGCTACGGCGCCAGCTCGCATTTCGACCGCCTGGTGCAGACGGGCCATTGGGAGATGAGCTCGTTCACGCAGACGCAGACCTCGATCCAGGCGCTGGACCTGATGCTCGCGACACTCGACAAGCTGCACGAGTCGGGGCTCGAGCCGACGATGGTCGAGTCCGGCAAGAGCTATGTGCAGGGCCAGTACCCGCTGGCGCTGGAGACCTCGGCGCAATGGGCCGCGCAGCTCGCGACGCTGGAGTTCTACGGCCTCGACCGCCGATATATAGACGACTATTCGAAGCAGCTCGGGGCAGTGACCCTCGCCGACGCCAAGCAGGTGATCGACGAGGTGTTCCCGTCCAGCACGGCACTCGCCATCGTGGTCATCGGCAACGCCGCCGCCATCCGCGACAGCCTGCGCAAGTACGGACCGATCACGGAAATGAAGCTCGCAGATCCGACTTTTGCGCCGGTCCGGACCGAATAAAGAATGTGATGCCCTTCACATCTGCGATAAGCCACGGGCACCCTTCGCTCGTCGCAATGGTCACACCCAGACCACTTTCGCTGCGATAAATCCGCGGCAAAACCGCTAGGGGCACAGCGTGCGACGCGCGCAGTGACAAGTTTTTCGACATGGACAACGCAAGTAGAGAGGCTAGACTCCGGCCGATACGCGCGCGGGGATACGCGCCGTCTGAAACAACAGCAATGCAGTATCGGCGCAGTGATTTCGACGTCACCAACACCGTGCAGGTCAGCTCGACCGACGCGGTGCGCCGTGCAGTGTGCGAGTTGTTCCGCCAGAACTGGCCGCACTATCCGTTCGACCGCGTCGAGAGTGCATTCCGCGACTTCGAGCGGCTGTTCAACGGACAGTTCCCCGGCTACTACGGCTGCGACACCGTCTACCACGACCTGCAGCACTCGCTCGACGGCACACTCGCCGTCGCACGCCTGATCGTCAGCTACGACCGCACGCACCTGGCCGACGAGCGGCTCGGGCCCGAGCGGGCAATCGTCGGCGTCGTCACCGCACTGTTCCACGACGCCGGCTACATCCGTCAGACCGATGACCAGACGCATCGCAACGGCGCCGAGTTCACGCTCAGTCACGTCAGCCGCAGCGCGCATTTCATCGGCCGCTACCTGCCGACGATCGGCATGGCCGAGTGGGTGCCGGTGGCGACCAAGATCGTGCACTTCACCGGCTACGAGGTGCAGTTCGACCAGATCCGTCTCGACGATCATCGCGATCGCAAGCTCGGCCACCTGATCGGCACCGGCGACCTGATCGCGCAGATGGCCGACCGCTGCTACCTCGAGAAGTGCCGCGACCGGCTCTACCCCGAGTTCGTGCTCGGCGGCATCGCAATGCCGAGCGACGGCCTCGGCAAGACCCAGGTGCGCTACAACTCCGGGCTCGACGTGCTGCGGCAGACGCCGGAGTTCGTCGACGACGTGCGCCGCACGCGCCTCGACGGTGAGTTCGGCGGTGCCTATCGCTATCTCGAATCGCTGTTCAACGGCCGCAATCCGTACATGGAAGCGATCCAGCGCAATCTGGACTATCTCGGCGAAGTGCTGCGCACCGGGCGCTGGCCGATGCTCCGCCGCGATCCGCCTTGCTTCACCTGGGAACGCAACCCGGTGCAGAATATCCGCTCGCTCGTAATCGGCCACCTCAAGCAGGTGTGGAAGAGCAGCTGATCATTCGTCTCGGTGCCGCGCTCGCAGTCGGGCTGCTGATCGGTGTCGAGCGCGAACGCAACAAAGGCCAGGGACCGCGCCGAGCCGCAGCCGGCGTTCGCACCTTCACACTCATTGCATTGGCCGGCGCCATCAGCGTCGAGCTCGGCGGGCTGCCCGCTTTCCTGGTGATCGCAGCGCTCGTCGGGCTTCTGGCCGGGCTCAGCTACCTGCGATCGTTCCGGGACGATCCCGGCCTGACGACCGAAGTCGCGATGCTCGTCACGGTATTGCTCGGCGGTCTCACCCTGCGCAATCCGCAGCTCGCCGCGGGGCTCGCAGTCGTCGTGACCATCGTCCTCGCGTCGCGGACCCGGGCTCACGACTGGATCAAGAACGTTCTGACCGACGAGGAAGTCCGCGACGGCTTGCTGCTCGCCGCAGCCGCGCTCGTCATCCTGCCGCTGCTGCCCCAGCAAGCCATCGATCCATGGGGAGTCGTCAACCCGCGCAAGCTCTGGACGCTCGCCGTGCTGGTGATGGCCATCAACGGCCTCGGTTATATAGCCGTGCGCACGCTGGGCGCGAAGGTCGGACTCGCAATAGCCGGCTTCTTCTCGGGGTTCGTTTCGAGCACAGCGACGATCGGAGCGATGGCTTCGCGCAGCAAGGCGCGGCCGGAGCTTCATCGCAGCGCTGTCGCCGGCGCG
>DATENH010000223.1:0-13294 GCA_035275145.1 Steroidobacteraceae bacterium
CTATTGAGTGAAGTCATGTTGAGAATGCTCGTCGGCTTGATTGCCTCGCTCGCTGCCGCCGGAATCGTTCGCGCCGAAGGGCTGGACGAAGCCTCAGCGGCGCGCTTCGCGCAGCTCGCGCTCGACTGCGTGCACAAGGAGTATCCGAACAAGATCGCGCACTTCATGACGGGCGATGCGGATCTCAAGCCCCCGCGGCAGCTCACGCCGGCGTTCTACGGCTGCTACGACTGGCATTCGTCGGTGCACGGCCATTGGCTGCTCGCGCGCGTGATCAAGCTGTTTCCGAAATCGGAAGTTGCCGGCAAGGCGCGCGTCGCACTGGCTCTGAGCCTGACTCCACCGAACATCGCTGCCGAGGTTGCCTACATCACCGCGCCGGGTCGAGAGTCGTTCGAGCGGCCCTACGGCATCGCCTGGCTCCTGCAACTCGCAGCAGAGTTGAGGACGTCGGACGACAGACAATTCCGCGAGTGGTCGGCGACGCTGGCGCCGCTCGAAACCGCTGCAGCGGGCAAGCTCTCCACCTGGCTGCCCAAGCTCAGCTATCCGATCCGCATCGGCGAGCACGACCAGACGGCATTCGCGTTCGGATTGGTCTGGGACTGGGCGCAGACAGTGCACGACACTGCGATGGCAGCATTGCTCCGCGAGAAGGCGAAGCAGTTCTATCTTCAGGACAAGGTCTGCCCGCTCGCGTACGAGCCGTCCGGTCAGGACTTCCTGTCGCCGTGTCTCGCGGAAGCGGATTTCGTACGACGCGTACTTGCGCCAAAGGAATTCGCTCACTGGCTGACTGCGTTCCTGCCGCAAGTGCCGATCGATGGAGTGACAGCGTGGTTGCCCGTCGCTCGGATCACCGATCGCAGCGACCCGAAGCTGGCGCACCTGGATGGCTTGAATCTCAGCCGCGCGTGGATGCTCGAAGGGATCGCAGACGGATTGCCGAAGGACGACAAGCGCCGCGTTGCGCTGAACGCAGCCGCGAAGCTGCATCGAGACACTTCGCTTGGCGCAGTGACCAGCGATCACTACGTCGGCAGTCACTGGCTCGGCACGTTCGCTCTGTACGGTGCGTCCCGCAGACACTGACCAGCGCGACTCAGAACCCGACACACACCGGAGCGTCGTCGACTCGCATCACCGCTTCCTGCTGGAACTTGCTGACGTAGGCGGCACGGATCGCCTCGATCGCATCACTGGCCGAGCGCGCAGACGGATAGGAAAGGACGAGCACCTTCTCGGTGTGCGCCCAGAGCTGAGCACCCTTCACGCTGCAGGCGCCGCGGCTGCCAGAATCGGTTTGCGCTGCTGCCTGCAGACCCAGCACGCAGGCAATCGCCAGCACGGTCCAAGGTAGCGAACGTAGCTTGTCCTTCACGGCAACCTCCTGTACTCGTTGATCCAGTTCACTTCCCAAGTCTTGCCGCCGTCGGCGGAGAACGCTTGTTCCGAGCGCGCAGTATCCTGCGTAATGCCCCAGAGGGAGAAGCGCACCAGCACTGCCTTCTCGTTGATCGGCTCCTGGTCGTAGAAGTCGACGCGGCCGTTGCGGAACTCGCCGACCGCGGGAATGCTGAGTGTGCCAACGCCGGGCGTGGCGAAGTATATCGACCATTGCCGGCTGGTCGGGTTGTAGAGCCGCAAGGCGAGCAGCTCGATATGACCGCCGGGTCCCTGCGCTTCGTACTCCGCGAGATTCGCTCGACCGCCCCACACTGCGTTGACGATGGTCCGGCCGTCCAGGGCTGCCCAGGTAGTCGATCCCGTCAACGGCCGCTGCAGACGCGACGTATGCGTGGTCCAGGCACCCAGATCGAAATCGAATTCATGGCTGCCGTCGTGTTTCGCCGCAGCCGTAGCTGCTGCTGGCGGCTCAGCGGCGAGCCTGGTCTTACTTGCGCTGAACACCAGCTCCCACGTGGCACCGCCGTCGGCGGAATAGGATTCCTCGTATCGATGTGCGTCCGGGGTGATGTCCGTCCACACGCCGCGCACGAGGATGGATCTGCCATTGAAGGTGTCGGGAGCGAACAACTCACCGCGGCCGCCGTTGAAGGAGCCGACCAGCGGCGGTGAGTACGCGACGGTTGCACTGTTGAAGAACGCCTGGGTCCACTGACGCGCGGTGGGGTTGTAGAGGAACAGCGACAAGCCCTGCCAATGACCGTTCGGCCCGTCGGTCTCGATCTCTTCGAGCCACGCCCGGCCGCCCCAGACCTTGCGCGACGTCACGGTTCCGTTCAGCTCGATGGATTCCTGCGAACCCGTAAGCGGATGCACACGGCGCACGATGTGCGTCTTCCACACACCGAAGCCGAAATCGAAATCATGCGCGCCATCGCGCTGCGCCGGCTCGCTGCGCTTGCCCTCCGCCAAGGCGGCAGACGTCAGCGCGAGACCGACTACGACCGACCAGAGCAGCGCCAGGAACCTGTGGGAACGACTGTGATACATGAAACTTCCTTTCGCTCGACGTTTCTGTATTCAATTATTCCGGCCGCACTGCGCGATTGATGGGCCGGTTTGCCGAATAACATCTGGGCCGCTGGCGATGAGCAATCATGAAAGCACCGCTGTTTGAAATCGCAATCCACAAGCCGCGGCGCGGTGCACGCACGGCGGCACGCATGCTGCACGAACAGTTGCGAGCAGCGATTCTCGATGGCCGGCTCCGCGCCGGGACCAAGCTGCCCGGGACGCGCTACTCGAGAACCGTATTCGGCGTCTCGCGCAACACGGCTGCAGAGGTCTACGAGCGGCTGCTCAACGAAGGCTGTGTCCTCACGCGCAGCGGCTCCGGCACTTATGTCGCGAAGCTGAGAGCAACATCGCGCCGGGCAAGGCCAGGAGCCGCTGCTGCGAGCGATCGCCGACTGAATGATTTCTGGCTGCGACCGGAGGTGACCGCGGCCATGAATTTCTGGCACGAGCCACCGCAAAAAAACGGTGTCGCGACGCGGACCCGACACAGCGACTTTCGGCCCGCACTGGTCGACTCGCGCCTGTTTCCGCTCGATGTCTTTCGGCGAGTCAGCGCGCGGCAGTTGCGCCGCATGCAGCGCAAGCCGCCGGCCCTCAAGAGCCCGCAGGGCAACCAGGGCAACTACGCTCTGCGGCAGGCGATCATGCAGCACATTGCCCTGACGCGCGGGATGGCTTGTGAAGCCGGCGATGTTCTGGTGACTGCCGGCGCACAGCAGGCGTTCGACCTGCTGGCGCGAACGCTCGTGACAACTCACAGGAATGTAGTCGCCTGCGAAGACCCGGGCTACCCGCCGATGCGCGTGGCTTTCGCCGCGGCCGGCGCGCGCGTGGTACCGGTACCGGTCGATGAAGAAGGATTGCTGGTCGAGAAGCTTCCGCCCGATGCCGGCATCATCTGCGTCTGCCCATCGCACCAGTTCCCGCTCGGCGTGACGATGTCGAGCCGGCGCCGCCGGGCACTCATCGAATTCGCGCGCACACGCGGCGCGGTGATCGTCGAAGACGACTACGACAGCGAGTTTCGCTTCGAAGGCCGGCCGCTCGAGACGTTGCGCACGCCCGACGCTGCCGACCTCGTGTTCTACGTCGGCACGTTCTCGAAATGCATGCTGCCCTCGCTCCGGCTCGGCTTCGTCGTGGTGCCGGCATGGGCATTGCCGACGCTGACCGCTGCCAAGAACTGTCTCGACTGGCACTGCCCGACGCCGATCCAGACGGCCGTTGCATCCTTCATCGAGGAAGGTCATCTCGCCCGTCACGTGCGCAAGTTGCGCGCGCTCCTCGACGACCGTCGCGGGTTACTCTTGTCGCTGCTCACGACCAAGCTGGCGAATTGGCTCGTGCCGATGCCGTCGTTCTACGGCATGCACATCGCGGCTGTCGCGCACGACACCGTGGATGTCGATGCAGTTACGGCGGCGCTCCAGCGGCACAACATCACGATCCATTCTCTGCGCCGCTACTATCTCGGGCCGCAGACCCGGGCTGGCCTGGTTTTCGGCTACGCGGCCGTGGGCCTGCCGGAAATCAGGCACGCTTTGACCCGCATGCAACAGTTGCTGGTTGCAGCGGATGCCTGACGGCGAGAGCGCCTAGGCGCGATGGCGGGCGAGCCGCATCTCCAGATGCCGCCGCACATCCGGCCACTCCGTCGCGAGGATGCTGTACAAGACCGAGTCGCGCACCGTGCCGTCGCGTCGCGCCCAGTGGTGACGGATCACGCCATCCTTCTTCGCCCCGAGCCCCTCGATCGCGCGCTGCGACCTGAAATTGAAATTGTCGGTGCGCAGGCCGACGACCTTGCAGCCCAACGTGTCGAACGCGTGCGCGAGCAACATGAGCTTGCAGGTCGTGTTGATGTGCGTGCGGTGCCGGCTCGCGCTGTACCACGTCCAACCGATCTCGACGCGATCCACGACCGCGATGATGTCGTGATAGCGCGTGGAGCCGACGACCGTCCCGCTCGCGAGATCGCGCACGACCCACGGCAGCATGTGGCCGGCGCTTTGTCCCTTGAGCGCGTCTTCGATGTACTTCTTCATGCCGCCCGGGTCCGGCACGCTCGTGAACCAGAGCTTCCACAGCTCGCCGTCCGTCGCGGCGGTTTCCATCGCGGGCGCATGTTCGGGCGACATCGGCTCGAGCCGGACGCCATTGCGTTCGAGCGTGACGGGGGCGGGATGAATCACGACGGAGGCCTGCGAGCTGCTACGGGGCGGTAACAGTAGCAACCCTCGCGATCCACGAACAAGATTCAGTTGCCCAGGAGGATCTCCGGCACACCGCCAGCGGCTCGCGCGCGCTCGTAGATCATCTCGGCGGCGGCCAGGTCCTGGATCGAGAGTCCCGTCGAGTCGAACAGCCACCGCTCGTCGCCGCTCGATCGGCCGGCGACTCGGCCAACCACCAGATCGGCGAGCTCGCCACGGACATCTTTCGCCTGCAGGGCGCCGGCGGCGATTGCGTGGTGCAGGTCACCCATTGTCGACGCCTGCGTCACGGAATCGACGATGACGCGGCTCGCTTGCATGAGGTCCACAGCCAGCTCGTGCTTGGAGGGATTGTCGGCGCCGACGCCGGCCACGAACGTTCCTGGATCGACATCGCCCAGCGCCAGCAGCGAGCGGGTCGATGTCGTGACGGTTACGACGATGTCCGCGCCCCGCGCGGCAGCCTTCGGATCGGCGACTCGGCGGGCGTCCAATTCGAGCGTCCTCATGTGTGCAGCAAACGCATCGGCAGCTTCGTCGCTCGGGTCGCAGAACACGACCGTTTCGAGCGAGGCCACGTCGCGCAATGCCTCGACGTGATAGAGCGCTTGAACTCCACACCCGATCATCGCGAGCGTCCGCGAATCCGGCTTCGCGAGATACTTCGCGGCGAGAGCCGTTGCGGCTGCCGTCCGGCGAGCTGTGATCTCGATCGAGTCCAGCAACGCCAGCACGCAGCCGCGCTCGGCATCCAGCAGCGCGACGAAGCCCTGGATCGTCGGCAGGTTATGTTGCACGCGGTTGTTCGGGAAATTTCCGTTGACCTTGATGACCGCAAGCGCCGGCGACCCGGCGCGCTGCGCCGCCTTGATGTGAAACATGCCGCCGACGCCGGGCACGTGCCCGACTGCCGGCAAGTCGAAGCGACCGGCAGCGAGATCGGCGAACGCGGTCTGCATCGCTGCGAGATAGTCGCGGGTCGCGGCGAGCTGGGCGATCGCTGCGCGTGACAGAAGCAGGACTGGAGGAGCACTCATGGCGGTCATGCTATCGGCTCAGCCTCCGACCCGTGCCGCGAGTTCCCATGCTTGACCTTGCCCTTAGGACAAGCGCTAGAGTGCGGCCGTGACTACGCCTTCCGCCCGCCTGCTCTCCATCGGCGAATTTGCAGCTGCGACGCAGCTCTCGCAGAAGGCGCTGCGCATCTACGACGAGCAGCGCCTGCTGCCGCCGGCGCGGATCGATACCAGCACCGGCTATCGCTACTACAGCAGCGACCAGGTCCCGCTCGGACGTCTCGTGCGGACGCTGCGCGAGATGAACCTCTCGCTCACCGATATTGCCAATGTCGTCACAGCGAAGGACGGCGGTGGCGCAGATGCGCTGCTCGCGCAACTCGCACAGGAAATCGACGAGCGCTATGCGCGCGAGAAGCGCGCGTTTCATGCCGCGCTCGTGCAGTTGCGCAAACCGGCCAGAGCCGAGGTGCCGGAGATCATCGAACGCTCTCGTCCGGATACGACAGTCGCGGTGCGGCCGTTCATGGCGAACCGCTACGACTTCGTCGAGAAGTTTCGCGCGGAGGCTCGCGCGATGAGCGGTCTCCTTACGCAGGCGGAGCTGATCGCGGGCGAAGCTTCCTGCGCACTCATCGATCCGCTGTCCGACGACGAGGGCCGCCTCGAAGTCGTCATCCCGGTGCAAACGCCGGCTCGCATTCCGCAAGGCATTACGCTGCGTCGGTTGCCGGCCGCAGCGTGCGCGACGATCGCGACGAGCGTTCGCCACGCGCACGCATCTGAGCTGGCTGGCGCACTCGATGCACTGTTCGACTGGTTCGACCGCCGCGGTTGTCGCGCGATCGATTCACCGCTCGTGTCGATCGGCACCGACGCCGCGGGACTGCACACTGAAGTCATCTGGGCTTTCGAGCAGGCAGCGCCTGCGAGGTAGTTATGCCCTCCTCCCTGTCTCCCGCCGCCATCTTCGCGCGACTCGGATTGCCCGATTCGCCGGTCATCTTCGACGTGCGCGAGGACGCCGACTTTGCCGCGCGACCGCGCCTGATTCCAGGAGCGCTGCGCGGCAATCCCGATCAGGTCGGCGACTGGGGACGGACGCTGCCGCGAAACCGCGGCGTCGTGGCCTATTGCAAACACGGCGGCAAGACGAGCAGCTTCGTCGCCGACGCGCTGAACGCGATGGGCTATCCGGCGTTCATCCTCGAGGGCGGCATCGAAGGGTGGATCGAAGCGGGGCATCCGACAGTGAAGGCGCGCGCCGATCTCAACGCGCCCGGCGCGTCGCGCTGGGTAACTCGCGAGCGCCCGAAGATCGACCGGCTCGCCTGCCCCTGGCTGGTGCGCCGATTCATCGACCCGCGAGCTGCTTTCTTCTATACGTCCGCTCACCAGGTGCGTGCGGAGTCGCAGGCGCTGCACGCGGAACCGTACGACATCGCCGACGTCACGTTCTCGCATCGGGGTGCGCGCTGCAGCTTCGACGCCTTCATCGAAGAGTTCGACCTTCACGATCCTGTCATAGATCAAGTGGCGAACATCGTGCGGGCGGCCGATACCGGCGAGCTCGGTCAGTCGCGCGAAGCGCCGGGCCTGCTGGCGATCTCGCTCGGCCTGTCGGCGAACGTGCGCGACGATATCGTGCTGCTGGAACAGGCCATGTCGGTTTACGATGCGCTCTACGCATGGTGCAAGATCGCCCGCAACGAAACACATTCGTGGCCGCAGAAACCGGCGACGCCGTAACCGCGGCTGCGCCGATCGGCTTCGGCGAAGCATTCCGGGTCTGGATGAAGATCGGCTGGCTCAGCTTCGGCGGGCCCGCCGGCCAGATCGCGCTCATGCATCGGGAGCTGGTCGAAAAGCGACGCTGGATCAGCGAGACGCGATTTCTGCACGCGCTGAACTACTGCATGCTGCTGCCGGGTCCGGAGGCGCAGCAGCTCGCGACGTACATCGGTTGGTTGCTGCATCGAACTGGGGGCGGCGTCGTTGCTGGCGGCTTGTTCGTGCTACCAGGCGTGGTGGTGATGCTCGGACTGAGCTGGCTCTATGTTCGTTACGCGTCGCTCGGGCCCGTCGCGGCGCTGTTCTTCGGTCTGAAGGCGGCGGTGCTTGCGGTCGTGGTCGAAGCCGTCTTGCGGATCGGTCGCCGCGCGCTGCGCAACCGTTTCATGGTGGCAATCGCAGGCGCGGCCTTTCTGGCGATCTACTTCTTCAAGGTGCCGTTTCCGTGGATCGTTGCCGGCGCCGCGGCGATCGGCATCGTTGCGCGCAGGATTTCGCCGCAGATCTTTAACGCACCTGCGTCCAAGGATGCGGGCGCCGAGCGGAACTTCGTCGTCGACCGCATGTACGAGACGGGACAGCTCGCCCACGCTCGACCCGACGCGCGACGGGCGCTGCGGCTCACGGTTGTCTGCATTGGGCTGTGGATAGCACCGGTTGCCGTGGTAGCCGTATGGCTCGGCACTGAGCACGTGCTGGCGCGCGAAGGTGTGATCTTCGGACAAACCGCAATCGTGACGTTCGGCGGCGCCTACGCGGTGCTCGCGTACATTGGACAGCGCGCGGTCGAGGAGCTGCAGTGGCTGCGGCCCGGCGAGATGATCGATGGACTCGCGATGGCTGAAACGACACCCGGCCCCCTGATCATGGTGCTGCAGTTCGTCGGCTTCGTGGCTGCGTACCGCTTCGCGACGCCGCTCGATCCGTGGCTCTCGGCTGTTCTCGGTGCGTGCCTGACGACGTGGGTGACGTTCGTGCCGAGCTTCGCCTTCATCTTCATCGGCGCGCCGTACGTGGAGTCATTGCGGCAGCATCGCGGATTGAACGCAGCGCTGTCTTGTGTGACCGCGGCAGTCGTCGGCGTCATTCTCAACCTGTCAGTGTGGTTTGCGACGCACACGCTGTTCGGTCGCATCGACCCGCGAACGTTCGGGCTCGTGCACGTCGACGTTCCCGTGTGGTCGACCATCGAGCCCGTCGCACTGCTGCTCGCCGTCGCCTCGATGGTCGCGATGCTGCGATTCAAGGTCGGGATGGCATGGACGCTCGCCGCGAGCGCGCTGCTCGGCATCGCCTACCGGATGTGGATCGGCAACCCCTAGCGCACCAGCTCGCGCAATCTCGCCGCGGCCGCTTCCGGCGTGAGATCTCGCTGCGGCATTCCGAGCATCTCGAAGCCCACCTGGAACTTCCGCACTGTCGCTGAGCGGAGCAGCGGCGGGAAGAAGTGTGCGTGCAGGGTCCAGCCGGCGGCGACGTGAGTGCTGCTCGGGCGGCCGTGCCAGCCCATCGAGTAGGGAAACGGCACGTCGAACACGCGGTCGTACATCGCGACGATCGATTGCAGGAGTCTGGCGAGACTGTCCTCCTCGCCCGGCTGCAGCTCATCGAACGCAGCGACCGATCTTCTCGGCAGCACCAGCAGCTCGAACGGCCACACAGCCCAGAACGGCACGAGCGCGACCCAATGGTCGTTCGACGACACGATCCGCTCTCCCGACTGCAGCTCCGCCTGCGCGTAGTCGATGAGCAGCGGCCGGCCGTGAGTCGCGTGATAGGCCTTCTGGTTGTGCAGCTCGCGCTCCACTTCGTCCGGCACGACGCTGGTCGCCCAGATCTGCCCGTGCGGATGCGGATTGCTCGCGCCCATCATCTCGCCACGATTCTCGAAGATCAGCACATACGAGAGATCGCGACGCGCATCCAGCTCGGCAAACTGCGCACGCCACGCACGCACCACACCGACGGCTTCCTGCGGCGGCAGATCGCCGAGCGAAAGATCATGGCGCGGCGAGTAGCACAGCACCCGACACTCGCCGCCGACCGATTGCGAGGTGAACAAGCCCTCGCCGCGCGCACTCGCGTCACCGCCTGCATCGAGCGCAGAAAAATCGTTCGCGAAAACGTACGACTGCGCGTACTGCGGATTCACCGCCCCGTTCGCACGCTTGTTGCCGGGGCACAGATAGCACTGCGGATCGTACGCAGGTCGCTTCGCCGCATGCGCTGCTTCATGCTGGCCCTGCCACGGACGCAGCGTCCGGTGCGGTGAAACGAGCACCCACTCTCCGGTCAATGCATTGCGGCGCCGCTGCGACCCGCTCATCCCACCATGCCCCCCGCGCCCCCGAACTCACATATATATGTAGCCGGCTCTTTGCCCGTGCTTTGTACATAATTCAGGCGCAGCTGGTCCAGCAGATTCTCGACGTGCTGCGCCTCGACCAGCGTCAGCGT
Source organism: Steroidobacteraceae bacterium (assembly GCA_035275145.1). Lineage (GTDB taxonomy): Bacteria > Pseudomonadota > Gammaproteobacteria > Steroidobacterales > Steroidobacteraceae > Steroidobacter. The sequence continues at coordinate 9,962 of DATENH010000223.1, forward strand.
GCAACCGCCGAAGCCGCCGCCGATCATGCGCGCGCCGACGACGCCAGGTACGCCGCCCGCGATCTCCACCAGAATATCCAGCTCGCGACAGCTCACTTCATAGTCGTTGCGCAAGCTGCCGTGCGACGCGGACAAGAGCTGCCCGAGCAGCACGACGTCGCCCGAGTTCAGCGCCCCATACGCCTCGTGCACGCGGCGATTCTCGGCCACGATGTGCCGCAGCCGGCGCGCGAGCGTCGCGGGCAATTCGCGCATCAGCTCGTTCGCCTCGAGCATGCTGAGATCCGCCAATCGATTCCGCTGCGGCATGCGACGGCGAAGGAAATCCGCCAGTTCCTCGGATTCGGCGCGACGCACGTTGTACTCGCCATGGGCGAGCGCGTGTCGAACCATCGTGTTGGCCACGACGCAGCGATGCGTCTTCGGCAGCGGCGCGCTCTGCCACGAATAATCCGCACAGTCGAGCATGAGCGCGCGACCGGCCTGGCCGTGCGTCGCGGCGAACTGATCCATGATGCCGCACCGGGCACCGACGAATTCGTTCTCCGCACGCTGACAGACGCGCGCAATTTCCAGCGGCGAGAGCGCAGCGTCCGCCCCCGCGAGCAACGCGTGGGCGACCGAGACTTCGAGCGCAGCGGATGAGCTCAAGCCCGACCCCATCGGCACATCGCTCGCGATCAGCAAATCTGCGCCGCGCAGCTTGCAGCCTGCCTGCTGCAAGGCCCAGACGACCCCGCCGACGTAATCGCTCCAGCTCTTCTGCGCCGCGCGCGGCGCGATATCCAGCGGAAACATAGCGGTCTCGTGCTGACCTTCGGAAAGCACGCGAATCGTCCGGTCGTCGCGCGGCGCGGCGACCGTCCAAGTGCCGAGCGCGAGACTCGCCGGCAACACGAAGCCGCCCGAATAATCGGTGTGCTCGCCGATCAGATTGATCCGTCCCGGCGCGAATGAGACACGGCCGGAGCGACCGGCAAACGCCTCGAATCGTTGTTGCAGATCGCCGATGCGACTCATTGGCTGGGTAGCATACGCGTTGCATAGGGCGGCAGCGAGACGCGTACCCCGCCGATCTCCCGGTCGATGGCCGCACTGCCGGTATTCAGCACTGACAGCAGAGTCATGCCGTCGGACCTCCGTACCCTCTGCAGTAAGATCGGGTCACCTTCCGACATGAGCTTCGGCGCACCCGTGTGCGAGGTGCCGATGCGATGCTTGAAGGGGACTCGGCCGAGTTGCGGGAAATCGCAGGGTCGAGGACGCGACTCGCGCGCGAACTCGGCGAACAGGCGCGCCCGCTCGGCGGAGAGCTCGTCGAGCCGATCGCTCGTCATCAACACGCCGCCCGCCTGCCCCGCGAACAGCGCGAGCGAACGGACCTGCTCGTCGGTGAGATGGTGGAAGCGCTCGCGCAGCAGGATGCAGTCCGGATCGGCTTGCCAGAAGATGCCGTTGCCGAAGTTGCGGCTCGTCTGATCGCGCAGCAGCGACTCCGCCGAGTAGTGACCTTCCCAGCTCACGCCGATGTCGCGGCCGATCCGCACGGCATCGAGCAGGCCGATGCCGGCCCAGATCGGTCCGCCGCAGCCGAGCCACAGCGCGTCGCCGATCTCCTCGCGAATCAGCCGGGCCATGCGCATCCAGATTTCGATTCGCGAGAGCCCGGCGACGTGCCAGCGTGCCTGTTGCGGCCCGTAATCGCTGCCGAAATACATGAAGTCGGTCTTGAAGTAGCCGCAACCCCAATCGCGCGCCCAGGTGCGAAACACCTTGCGCACGTATGCCTCGGCCGTGGGATGTGTAATGTCGAGAACGTAGTACTCCTCGCTGCGCTTGTGCCAGCGAAACTCGCCGTAGAAGGTCATCGGCGCGATCGGCTTGCCGCTGTGTCGATCCGTCACCACCCAGTCGGGATGCTCCGCGTACAAGCGGCTGCGATTGCCGATCATGAACGGCGCAATCCACAGTCCAGGCGTGAAGCCCTGCGCACGGATGTCGGCGAGCAGCGGCCGCATGCCGCGCGGAAACTGCGGCTTCACGTCCAGCCAGTCGCCCATCTCCGGCGTGAAGCCGTCGTCGATCTGAAAGATGTCGAACGGCACCTGGTGGCGGTCGCGAAACTTCGCCGCTGCCGCAAGGTGCTCGAGAACGATGGGCTCGGAGATCGAGGCATACAGGCTGTACCACGAGCACCACCCGGCAATCCTCTGCTCGCGGATGCGCGGCGCGAGCGGCGACGCCTGCGCGACACGGCGGGCCCAATCGCGCAGCGTCTCCTCGACATCGACTCCCGACAGCAGAATCAGCGGCTCTGCCTCGATGCGATCGCCACGCACCGACCCATCGATGAGTGTCTCGACGTCGATCGTCAGCGGCCGCGCTTCGAATGCGAACCGCAAACGGCTCTGGAACCGATCGTGACGCAGGAAGCCGAGCACGGCTGTTTCACCCGCGTCCGATACGAGTGCTGTCATCGCGTAGCCGACGGTCGCAGTCGGATCGGCGGCGATGATGCCGCGTGCGCTATCGAGCTCGACGAAATAGCTGCCGTCCCAGCTCGTATACCCATTGCGCAGATAGCGAACGACGTTGGCCGCGCGGCCGATGCGCAGGCCGAGCGAGTCGACTGAACCGCCGGTGACACCTTCGAGCGCGATTCTCAACGTCAGCGGATCGTGCGCGATTTCCAGGACGAATCGCTGCGTGCTACCGACTGACCAGGTGTAAATCCGCCCGCGAGCATTCTCCTCGACCTGCGGACCCGCGCACGCCGGGATCGCGCCGTCGATCAACGGCGCGAAGTCGCTGAAGACGATGCCGCCGGCGCTCAGCTCTTGCCCGGTCATCGCCGGTCCTCGATCTCACGCGTATCGAGAAGGGTCCGCAAAGTCGAGCTGCGCGTCGCGACCAGCAAGATCGCCGCTGCGAGATAGAGAAACGCGAGGGACGTCATCGCCGGCGCCATGCCGATCCAGCCGCCGACTTGCGCGACGCCGATCGGCGCCAGCCCGGCACCGCAAAAGCCGACGAGCGTCATCAACCCAACGGCAGTCGCACGAGCGGCAGGCGGCACGACGTCATGCATGGCTGCGTAGATGCAGCCATCGAACAAGCCCTTGCCGGCACCCGAAGCGAACAGCACAGCTCCAACCGCGAACGCCGACGTCGCGAACCGCAACGGCAGCAGCAACAAACCGGCCAGCGCGAGTCCGATCGCGAGCACGTAGAACACCGCAAGCGGAGTGCGCGCCGCCAGGCGATGCGCAAGGAATCCGCCGAGCGGCACACAGAGGACACCGGCGGCGCTGAGCGTCGCCGAGCCGTACAACG
>DATENH010000224.1:0-16394 GCA_035275145.1 Steroidobacteraceae bacterium
TCGCGCGGCCGAGTGAACGCCGAGTTGACGCCGTTCACCGCGGCGCTGCTGCCGCCCGAGCTGACGGTGCGCCGCTCCTCATTCGTGACCTTGCGTCGGAACGAAGAGCTGCGCGGCTGCTGCGGAACGCTCGACGCGCCGCGACCGCTCGCCGAAGACGTGTGGCGCAACGCCTGGGCAGCCGCCTTCAACGACTACCGGTTCCCGGCGCTCACGGCGGCGGAATGGCCGCAAATCAATGTACATCTTTCGCTGCTCACGGTGCCCGAGCCGCTCGCGGTCGCGACCGAAGAGCAATTGCTGGCGGTGCTGCGGCCGTCGATGGACGGCTTGATCCTCGAGTCGGACACCGGACGCGCGACGTTCCTGCCGGCGGTGTGGGAGCAGCTGCCGGATCCGGTGCAGTTCGTCCGGCATCTCAAGATGAAGGCGGGTTGGCCGGCGACGTACTGGTCGGATCGGGTGCGTTGCCTGCGCTACAGCACAGAAAGTTTCGGCGAGGAAGAGCCGGAGTTACAGCGCTGACAACAAGGCACGGATTGGCACGTCAATCCAAGCAGGGCGATGGTCGAGCTCGCGTCGCAGCTCGCGCAGCGCGTCCTGGATCTGGAACAGCGTGATGAGAGACGTGAACGTCGCGTCGTCCGCGGGGACACAGCTCGATTCGACGGCCGCGCGACGATAGCCCTTCAGGAAGAAGTCAGTGGTCTGTCGCAGCCAGTCATCCAGCGCCGGTACCAGCGGCTCGCGCAGATCCGGGCGACCCATGCCGACGCGCTCCAGCGCTGTCGCACGCGCGTAGTCGAACGAACGCAGCACGGTCGCGACGTCGCGCAGCGGCGAATCCTTGCTGCGTCTTTCTTCGAGCGACCAGGATGCTTCGCCCTCGAATCCGGTGAGGAGGAAATCGTCCGCGACCAGCAGCACTTTGCCGAGGTGCAGGTTGCCGTGGTGACGGATCTTCGAGCCGGCGACCGCGCCGCTGCACAGCTCGCGGATGCGAACGAGCAGCCGCTCGGCGTTCGCGAGCAGATCGCCGGCCGCTGCTGCCGGCCGTTCATCCAGTGATGGCAGACGCTGTCGCAGCGTGCGCAACAAGCTGTCCGCGTCGAAATGAATCGAGCTGTACCAACGCGCTTGATCCGCGCTCTGCAACGGTTCGGTCGCGAAGGCCGGATCGCTCTGATCGGCAGTCGCGAGCACGCAGTGCAGTTGACCGATGCGGCGGCCGAGCGTGTGCATCTGTGCGACGAATAGCGCGTGCGGCGAGTCGCCAGCGGCCGCGCCCTGTGCCGCGAACATCGTGGTCGCATAGCGCTCCAGGTGATTGAGCGAGTAGTTCCACACGTCGCCCTGATTGCCGATCGCAGCGAACAGCCCGGCCAGCACGGTCGTCTGCTCCGCGACGTGCGTGACGCTGCCGGCGAGCGGCGCGATCGAGCGATAGCCGGCGCGCGTCAGGAAGCTCGTCATCTCGACGTCCGGATTCGGTCCGGCCTCGGCGCGACGATACGCCTTGAGGAACAGCGACTCGTCGAGGATCACGCTCGTGTTGGTCGGGTCCGCGCCGACCGGGTTGGTCGAATGGCCTCGCACGGCCGCGAGCGCCGGCACTTCGCCAGTCGAACGGAACTGCAACTCGCCGCCGGCGAACGGCACGGTTGCATTCGCCGCCGCGCAGTGGGCGATGCCGAGACAGAATGACGGATCGGCGAACGCGTCGAGCAGCACGCCCGCCCGCGCGTGTTCGCGGACTTTCGCGAGAGTCCACTCCGCCGTGCGCAGTGCGCCGGTGTCCTGACTGTCTTCCCACGCGAGTGCCAGCGGCAGGAAATATCGCTGGCGCGTTCCGCCGATCTCCGCATCGACGAACGACAGCAGGAACGTGCGATGCTCGTTACGCCACAGCGCTGCCGGGCCGAGGCGTGTCGAGGCGAGCTGGCCGTTGTGCCGCGCGAACCAGCTGCGCGGACGCAGAAATTCCGGAAGAACTTCCTGCTCGAGCTGTTGCCGCGTGCGACGCGCGACGCTGCTGGCGCTCGGTCCGCCGAGTTGTTCCGGCAGGAACGTTGCCAGCTCCTGCGACAACACCAGCACCGGCAGCTCCGTCGCAGGCAGCCGCTCGACGTGCCACGACGGCGGCGGCGCCGAATCGCTCAACAGCATCCAGAAGAAGCCGTGTGCCGCGAGCGTCAGGAAGTACGGCAGCTCGCCGATCGGCGGAAACGCGTTGCGCCCCATCAACTCGACCGGCACGCGGCCCTTGTACTTCGACAGATCCAGCTCGACCGCCTGCGCGGTCTGCGACAGGTTCGCGACGCACAGCACGATCTCGGCGCCGAAGGTACGCACGTACGCGATGATCTTGCGATTCTGCGGCCGCACGAATTCGAGCGTGCCGCGGCCGAAGCACTGGTGCTGACGCCGCACGGCGAGGATGCGCCGCGTCCAGTTGAGCAGCGAGCCCGGGTCGCGGCTCTGCGCTTCGACGTTCACCGCCTGATACCCGTAGATCGGATCCATGATCACGGGCAGGTACAGCCGCTGCGGGTCGGCGCGCGAGAAGCCGGCGTTGCGATCGATGCTCCACTGCATCGGCGTGCGCACGCCGTTGCGGTCGCCGATGTAGATGTTGTCGCCCATGCCGATCTCGTCGCCGTAGTAGATGATCGGCGAGCCGGGCATCGACAGCAGCAGGCTGTTCATCAGCTTGATGCGATCGACGTCGTTGCTCAGCAGCGGCGCGAGCCGCCGGCGGATGCCGACGTTCACGCGCATGCGCGGCTCCTGTGCGTACATGCGGTACATGTAGTCGCGCTCGCGGTCGGTGACCATCTCCAGCGTCAGCTCGTCGTGATTGCGCAGGAAGATGGCCCACTGGCAGTTCTCCGGAATGTCCGGCGTCTGCCGCATGATCTCCGCCACCGGATAGCGGTCTTCGAGCGCGACGGCCATGAAGATGCGCGGCATCAACGGAAAGTGATACGCCATGTGGCACTCGTCGCCGTCGCCGAAGTACTCGCGCACGTCCTCCGGCCACTGGTTCGCTTCGGCGAGGAACATGCGGCCCGTGTACTCGGCGTCCATTGCCGCACGCATGCGCTTCAGCACTGCGTGCGTCTCGGGCAGGTTCTCGTTGTTCGTGCCTTCGCGCACGCACAGGTAAGGAATCGCATCCAGCCGCATGCCGTCGACGCCGAGGTCCATCCAGAAGCGCATGACCTGGATCACCGCTTCGACGACGCGCGGATTATTGTGGTTGAGGTCCGGCTGATGTCCGAAGAACCGATGCCAGTAGTACTGGCCGGCCTGGCGGTCCCAGGCCCAGTTCGAGCTCTCAGTGTCGGTGAAGATGATGCGCGTGCCCGCAAGCTGCTTGTCGTCGTCGCTCCACACATAGAACTCGCGCTCCGGCGAGCCCGGCGGCGCGCGGCGCGCGCGTTGAAACCACGGATGCTGGTCGGACGTGTGATTGATGACCAGCTCGGTGATGACCTTCAGCCCGCGCCGGTGCGCTTCGGCGACGAACGCGCGGAAGTCGTCGAGCGTGCCGTAGTCGGGATGGACGTTGGTGTAATCGGCGATGTCGTAGCCGTCGTCGCGCATCGGCGACGGATAGAACGGCAGCAGCCACAGCGTATTGACGCCGAGCTCCTGGATGTAATCGAGGCGCTGCGCCAGGCCGGCAAAGTCGCCGATGCCGTCGCCATTGGCGTCATGGAACGCCTTGACGTGCATCTGATAGATGATCGCGTCTTTGTACCAGAGCGAATCGTCTGCCATGGGTCGTGAGCCGCTCACCGCCGATAAAGGGCTCAACGCCTGTGCCGGGGTCCAAGGTTCCGCAAGGCACGGCGGCGGCTAAAGAAATCCGCGCGGCTGCCGATACACCCCGTGAGGAACTGTGCGCATGCTCAACCCGAAATCGCCGCTCGAAACCCTGCTGTCGCCCGGGCTGCGGCTCATGCAGGCCGTGCGCCTGCCGGTCAAGTTCGCGATTGTTGCGGCGGCCCTGCTGGTGCCGCTATGCGTCGCCGTGTACGGCGTGGTCGAGTACTCCGACAGCAACATCGAGTTCGGTCGCGATGAAATGCTCGGCGTGGCTTACGTCGCGCCGTTGAACGAGCTCCTGCAGGAGGTCACGCAGTCGCAGCCGCCGCGGGCCATCGATGCGCTGGAGCAAGTCACGCAGAGCCAGGGCGATGCGTTGCAAGTCGCGTCGACGATTGCCGAGCTGCGCGCACGGTCCGACGCGGCGCGCGTCCTGGCGTTGTTCACGCAGGTCAGCGACAACTCCAAGCTGACGCTCGATCCGGATCTCGATTCGTACTACATCATGGCACTGGTCATGGACCAGGCGCCGAAGCTCGCTGCCGCGGCAGCGCAGTCGGACGTCGCCCGCGCTGCGATGTTGCACGACTCTGCTGTCGAGTCGGTCAAGCGGGCGATTGCTGCCAATGCCGCGCTTGCCGACGACTTGTCGATCGGCGAGCTGGAAATCGCCTATGCACACTTCGTGAGTGCAGCCAGCACCGACGCTGCCGCCGCAGCCGGCCGCGAGCTGAGCCGCAGCACTTTGTCGCTGGGGTCGCGCTCAGCGCAGGCGCTCAACCGACTGCTCGCAATCCGCATCCACGGCTTCGAGTCGCATCGCAATCGATTGCTCGGCCTGACGCTGCTATCGCTGCTGGTCGCTGTCTACCTCATCAGCGGTTTCTATCTATCCAATCTGCGCGGCTTCGGCGCGCTCATCGTGCGCATGCAGAAGCTGGCGCGCGGCGATCTCACGGCAAACTTCGAGGCGCGCGGGCGCGACGAGGTCAGCCAACTGATCGGCGCTTTCAATGCCAGCCGCGCGCAGCTGCTCGGCCTGGTGCAGCGAATCAGCGAGGTGAGCGCGACGCTGGACGACAATGGCCGGCAGATCACGGACGCCAGCGAGGAGCTCAGTCGTCGTGAGGCGTCGCGCTCCACGGCGATTCGCGCGACCAGCGACAGCGCGAGCGACGTCAAGGACAGCGTGCAACTCAACCTCGACAACGCGCTGCAGGGTGAGCAGCTCGCTGCTCAAGCGCACGGCACGGCGACCCGCGGCAACGAAGTCGTGAGCGAAGTCGTCGCGACGATGCAGGCAATCACGGGTTCGTCGCGGCGGATCGGCGACATCATCGGCGTCATCGACGAGATCGCGTTCCAGACCAACCTGCTGGCACTGAATGCAGCAGTCGAAGCGGCCCGTGCTGGCGAACAAGGCCGCGGCTTCGCGGTGGTCGCGAGCGAAGTGCGCAATCTCGCGCAACGCTCGGCTGCCGCCGCCAACGAAGTGAAGAAGCTGGTCGGCGCGTCGCTCGCCGACGTCGAGCGCGGCGCGGCGCTGGTCACGGGCGCCGGCGCGACGATGCACGAGATCCTGAGCGCGGTCGAGCGGGTCACCGGCATCATGAAAGAGATCGGCGTCGCCAGCCGCGCGCAGAACGACGATATCGGCCGCTTGAACCAGTCGATTCATCGCATCGACAGCGACACTCAGCAGAATGCCGAGCGCGTGGAGCAGACTGCAGCCGTTGCCCGCTCGCTGCGCAGCCAGGTCAACGTGCTGCTGGACGTGGTGAGCTCGTTCACTCTCAACGCGGCCCCGTCGAGGTCTGCCGACTCGACGCGCCGCGAGGCGGCTGACGAAGCTCCGCGAGCGCTGCGCTCCGCAGCCTGAAAGCAGCCTGCAGCGCAGGCCCGCGTTGCGATTGACAGGTGACGGCGGCGGCTCGTACTTTCGATCCCGAACATTTGCATTCGGGAGTATCCATGGACGATGGCGACCTGCCGCGCGCACGCTTCAATTCGATGTGCGACGGCACGAAGGAAGACTGGGACCGGATCAGCCAGGCGATGAAGCCGTTCGCCGCCGAGCTGCCCGACCGCGTGCTGACTCATCTCAAGATGCTGCAGGGAGACTGCGGCGGCTTCGCCGTCGATCGTCTCGAGCATTGCCTGCAGACGGCGACCCGCGCCTATCGCGACGGCCGCGACGAGGAGTATGTCGTCTGCGCGCTGTTGCACGACATGGGCGACATTCTCGGCCCGCGCAATCACGCCGACGTGGCGGCCGCGATCCTGAAGCCGTTCGTCTCCGAGCAGAACCACTGGATGGTCGAGAAGCACGCGATCTTCCAGGGCTACTACTTCTTCCATCACCTCGGGCTCGATCGCAACATGCGCGATCAGTTTCTCGATCATCCGTGGTACGCGGTGACCGAGGAATTCTGCCGCGTGTACGACGGCCCGGCGTTCGATCCGAAGTTCGTCAGCATGCCGCTCGAGGAATTCGAGCCGATGGTGCGGCGGGTATTCGCGATCGTGAAGAACTCGATCTACGTGCCCAAATCCGCGCCGGCGCCGTTCTGAAACTCGCGTTGATTTCGCTGCTTGTGCCGGTCGGCGGCAGAAAGTAGCCTGTCACAGACCTGACAGCCCCATCGCCCTCACCGAGCCATGCCGCGCAAGTTCTGCGTCGTTGTCGTCGCGACCCTCCTGGCGGCGCTTTCCGTCGCTCTGGCCGCCGCTCGGGCCGCCGAGACTCCGCCCCGGCCGGAGTCGCAGCAGGAATATTGGGCCCAGGTCGACCACAAAGACTGGGGTGCCGCGATCACCGCCGCGGAGCAACTCGTGGCGGCCGCGCGCGAGCACGTCGCGCAGCAGCCGTTAGCGCTTGCCGAGGCCCTGTCGTTGCTCGGCAACGCGCATTACGGAGCCAAGGATTACGCGTCGGCGGAGAAGGCCTTCACCGAGGCCATTCAGACAGTGGAGCAGCACGCCGGCGTGGCCAGCCCGAAACTGCTCGATCCCTTGCGAGGCCTCGGTTACACGCTCGCGTCCGCCGGCCGGCACAAAGAGGCGATCCCGCCGCTCGAACGTGCTTTGCTGATCGACCGCCGCAGCTATGGCCTCTTCGACATCGGTCAGCAAAACGTGTTGCGCCAGCTCGCGGAAAGCCTGTTCAAGACGGGACGGCTGGGAGATGCCGAACGTCATGTGACCTACCTGGTGCAGCTCGGCGAGCGGGTCTACGGTCGCCGCGATCCTCGCCAGGTGCCGATCCTGTGCTTCGCTGCCGAGTGGCACGCGGATATTGGAGATTTCAGCACCGCGCGCATGATCTACAGACACGCAGTCGGGCTGATCGACCAGAAGCTGGGCCCGAACGATCCGACAGCAGTCGAGCCGCTGCGCGCGCTCGCCGGGACGTACACGCAAGAGCTCTATTACTCGACGCTCGGGCTGAGGACGCAAAGCCGCGAACGCATGCCGACCGACGCGGACGGCAGCAGCAACGACACGAGGCAGATCAACCCGCGGTACCTGAACACCGAAGGCGAGAAGGCGCTCGATCGCGCGATCAAGATTCTGGAAGCGCAGCCACCGTCGGTCCACGACACGCTCGTCGCGACGCTGATCCAGACTGGCGACTGGTATCAGATCAAGCATGTGCCCGACAAGGCGCTGCCCCTCTATCGTCGCGCCGCGGCGTTGAACGCGACGCTGGTGCAGGCTGCGACGGAGTCAGCGCCGGCCGCAGCCGATACCGCAGCAACACCGGAGCCCGCGCCGCTGAGCTTCCCCGTGCGCGTCTACTACCCAGCGCCCTCCGGCGCGACGCGCAACACCACGCTGCCCGCCGATCAAGTCGACGAGCGCTACGTCGAAGTGCAATTCACGGTGACGAGCTCCGGCGATGTATCGGACGCGAAAATCACCGGCGCGAGCGGCACGCCGCGCGAAGCAGCGGATGCGCTATCAGCGATCCGCGCGGCGCGCTTCCGTCCCAAGTTCGTCGGCGGCGAGCCGGTGGAAACGACCGGCATGTCGAATCGCGAGGTGTTCCGCACCCGCAAGGAAAGCGTGGAAGGCGGAAGATAGATCCGGAAGAACTCTTCTTCAGATCGCTTGCGGCTGAGGCGGCGGTTCTTCTTTGACCGGCTCTTCTTTGACGGGCTCTTCTTGCTTCTGCGCTTCGTCCGACTTCTCTTCCGGAGCTTTCTCTTCGGGCTGAGCGCTGGGCGCACTCGTCGGCGCGGCTGCCGAACCGGTGGGCGCGGCGGCGGGCGGCGGCGGAGTCGCCGGCGGACTTGTCAACGTGCTCGGATCGGGCACCGGCTTCACGAGCGTGTCGGCGGTTGCACCTTCCGGCAACAGACCGCGCACGATGGCCTGCTCGCGGAATTCCACGGCGAGCTTCGCACCGGCATCGCGCATCGCGAGCGCCGTCGCAGTCTGCAGCGGCGGCGCGCTGGAGAGACCTTCAGCGGGCGCCGTGCCGTATCCGGTAAAACCCCAGGAGTCGGCGAGCTTGCCGTTCGGCAGGTAGACGTTCACGCGATACTTGATGCTCACCGCGAAAAACGGCGAGCCCGCGTCGCGCGGCGTGACGAATGCAAACTCCTCGACGCTCGGTTCCAGGATCGCCCGGATGCCGCTCTCCGTCTGCGCCTGCCCGGCGCCCACGCTGTCGACTGTGATCACGCGCTCGAACATCGCGTTCATCAAGCGCGTGATGCCGTCGGTCTGCGCCTTGCCGAGCTCGACGTGCCAGTCGGTGCTCCAACGCTCCTCGTTGTGCACGTAGGTCGAGAATTCCTTCGGGACGAACAGCGCGACGGCGATCGGAATCTTCACGACCAGCGGCGTCGGGATGTTGGTGTTCGCGACCAGCTTCACCGGGCCGCAGCCTGCCAGCACCACCAGGGTGAGCGCGCCCAGCAGCAGGAGCGGCGCGCGTAACTTGTGGATGTGGCTCTTCACGATCGCCTCGGTTGCGTCGGGCTCGGATACCCCGGCTTCGGCAGCACGCTGTCGCCGATGGTGAAGCGCGGACGCGAGCGGTCCGGTTCCTCGAGTCCCACGAAGGTACCGCCGTTGCGCTGACACACAATACGCATCAGGGTCGCGAACCGGATGCTCGTGTATTGCGGGGCGTCAGGCCGCACGGGAAAGCCGATGGCATGGATACGCACGCGACGCTCGCCAGTTTCGTCCTCGCGATTGATCAGGTCGACGGCCTTGACGACCGAGTCGATCGACGGGCCGGTGAACTCATCGCCGAATACGTACACGCTAATCCTTTTGTCCTTGGCGTGATAGGTCCGGATGGCCTCGACGATGCCCTCGATCGGGCTCGAGTTGGAGAACGCGTTCCAGGTGCGCAGCCGCTCGACGACTGTGCGCCGCTGTTGCGGGGTGTCGGGAATCCACTTGCCGCGATACCCGGTGAACATGTAGACGCCTTCGTCGTTCATCACCTGGAAACCCTTCACTTTCGGGTAAGCGTTCAGGGTTTCCTCGACCTTCTTCAGCATCATCGGCCAGACATAATTGAACATGCTGCCCGAGGTATCGATGCAGAAGATGATGTACTCGCTGTCGACGGGAATTCCGCCGATGGCATCGTCCTTCTTGCGGCGGAAGCCCTGACCCAACAGGCGCTTCATCTCCTCGGTCAGCGTCTGCTGTGCGGAAGCGAGCCGGCCCTCGAGCTGATTGGCGACGTCCGCCTCTTTCTTCGACGCCTGGAATTTGCCGCGGATGTCGGACAGGTCGCCCTGCAGCCGCGCGATGCGCTTCTTCTCGTCCGAGAGCTGGATCTGCTTCGCCTTCAGGTCGCGGTTGAGAATGTCGCTCTGACCCTGGATGTCGATCAGCTCGTCCTGCAGCTTCAGCAACTGCTGCTGCTGGTCCTCCGGCGAGGACTCGATTTCCGGCGAGCGCATGTTGCTCAGCACCAGCAGCAGCACGACCGAGCCGAGGCCGCAGGTGATGCAGTCGAGGAACGAGATGCTGAAGATCTCGGTTTCGCGGCGTTTGAGTCGACGTGCCATATCGGTGCGGGCGCTCGCGCTACGGCCAGTCTTTCGACGGGCTCATGAAGGAACCGCCGGTGGCGCGCGCCGCGACCCAGAACGCGCTCGGCGCATTCGGATCGCCTTCCATCGGCATCAGGATGGCGTTGAACGGCACGGTGTGCGGATATTTCGCGAACGCGCGCTGGAACAGCTTCAGGCGATCGTCGCCGTCGATGGTCTTGCGGATCAGCGGCGCGCTCGCGCCCTGCGTCGGCAGACCGTCGGTGATCATGATCACGTTGTCGGGCCGCGGGTTCAGCGCGTTGAGCGCCGTGATCGCGTTCTCCAGGCTGGTGCCGTCCTTCGGCACGATCTTGTGGAGCGCCTGCATCGCATCGCCGAGCGCGTTCGGATCGTTGACCTTGAGCCATTTGCCGTCGGAGTTCGCCTGCAGGGCCCACGTCTTGGTGTTGAAGGCGTACAACTGGAATTGCGACTCCAGCGGCATCTGCGCGGCGATCCAGTCGACGGTCGAGAGCGTGCGCCGCCATTTGTCCGACATCAGCTTGCGAGTATCGGACATGTTGCGCGTACGCAGGATGTTCACGACGGTTTCGTCGAGCATGCTCGCGGAGACGTCGACCATCACCAGGATGTGCTGGCCGCCAACTTTCAAGCCCGTCAGATATTGCCGGTCGCCGGTGCCGATGAAGCCGCGCACCCGCGTGCCGGTGGCGCTCGGATCGGTGGTCGCGCCTTCCAGGCGCCGTGCACCTTCTTCCAGCGACTTGAGATCCGCCTTGAGACGCTCGATCGCCTCGCGTCGTGACAGCGTCTCCTTGTCGGAGTCGGCGAGCTCGACTTTCAGGCGCTCGGTCTCGCTCAGCACGCGCGTGCCGAGCCCTTCGGTCTTCACCGTCTCGGAGTCGGTCTGGATCATGGAATTGCGCAGCTGCACGAGATGCTGGTAACCCTCGAGGACCTGCTCTTCCAGCTTCGCGACCTCGGCCCGCTGCGATTTCGATTCGGACATCTTGCGCAAGCCGCCCTGCGCATTGATCAGCGTGTAGACGAGCACCACCGACCCGAATGCACAGGTGATGCAATCGAGGAACGACATGCTGAAGATTTCAGTCTTGCGGCGCGCCATCGTCGTTCACCAGTTGAATCAGCTCGAGCGTGACGCCGGGCGTGCCCAGGCGCAGACGGTCGCCCACGGTAAGTGCCGTGCGGCCCGCCACTCGTTCTTCGTTTACGTAGGAACCGTAAGTACTGTGATCCTCGATCATGACCGCGCCGTTGCGCCGGACGACCGTGCAATGAGAGCGCGACACGCCGGGCGAAGAGTTCGGCAATACCAACGCGCGACGCTTGGCCTCGATCGACCAGCCGATCACGAGCGGCTGCTCGGAAATTCGCCAGGCGCGGCCCTGGAAAAGCAGGTGTGTCGGCCGCAGCGGCGTAGGGGTAGCTTCCGGCTCTGCAGTGGATTCACCGCCCGCAGCCCGCGCGATCGGCAAGTGATACACGAGTGCCAGCGAATCGGGACGGCTGATCGTGGCTTCCTGCTGCAGCGTCCCGAGCGCAGCAGCGCCGCGCGGCAGGAGCCGGACCTCGCAATCTTTCAGCGTGCCGAAGCGCTCTACGAGCCCAGGATAGGCTGCAATGCGCGGCGCGAGCCGTAGTTGGATCTGCATTCCCGCGACGCGCGCGCTCTGCACCAGTCGCAGCAGCTCGACATAATGCGGCTCGAGCGCAGCGATCACCGGTGCGCGCCCGATCTCCACTTCGAGCGGCCGGTCGCCGAACTGCATGCTGACGACGGTCTGTTCCTGTTCCTGCAATTGAGCGAGCAGCGTCGGCACCTGACCGACCAAGCGCTGTTCGGTGACGGCATCGTGCAGCGGATCGAAGCGCGTCTTGCTGATGAATGTCTCGGCGATGAGCTGTCGCACCGTCTGATTCAGATCGAGCATGCCGTGACGCAAGGCGATCTCGTAACGGCTGCGCTTGAGGCCCGAGCGCTCGCCGCCCGAATACTCCAACACCGTGAGGATCGCCTGATGCAGTTCGAGGTCCAGATGCAGCACGCGCGCCGGCGCGGGCTCGAGGCTGCAGGCAGCAAGCGCTGCGTCGACGAGACCCGATACGCGCACACCTGTTTCGTTGATCACGCCGAGCAGCAGTGGGAGCTGCTCGCGGCTATAGCCCGCGGGCACAGCGAGCAACAGGCCCTCGCCGTCCGCCTTGTGCGGACCGAGCAACTGCTCTGCTTGTGCGAAGGCGATGTCGGCGGTCGTGCGCGCCAGGCGCGACGGACGCGTGAGCTCTTCGGTGCTCAGTCCGCGCCAGAAGTTCGTATGCGCGAGCAGCGGATTGAGACGGATGCGCTCGACCGCCGCCTCGCCCGTGCGCGTCGTGTCATCGCCGAGGAACGCGATGCCGGGTGCTTCGGTCAACACTTCGCTGCTCTCGCCGCGACGGCGGGCGAGCAGCAGACCGGAATCTATGAGCTCCAGGGCGAGCAAGCTATCTCACCTGCATGTGACGGATCAGATGCTGATCGATCCAGTGATCCGTGTTGTGCACGAAGCCTTCCTGCAACTGCTGCAGTTGGTGCAGAAAGAACATCAGCACGATCGTCAGCGACAACGCGACGAACGTCGAGTTGAACGCGATGCCGAGGCTCGAGGTCACGCTGATGATGTCGCCGGTCACGGCCTTGTGGGCTTGCAGCAGCGCCACGCTGATGTGTTGCACGGTGCCGATGAAGCCGATCGCCGGGATGGCCCACGCGACGTAGCGGATCATCGCGAAACCCGAGTCGAGCCGGTCGGCCTCGGTATCGCAGACGGCGCGGCACGTCTCGGCCGAATCGCGAATGCTGCGCGTCGCGGCGAAGCGATCGAGCGTGCGCTGCAGAGCGCGCACGACCAGCATTCCCTTCTCTTCATGCGGCAGCTGCTCGAGCTGCCGCGCGTAATCCTTCGCGTCCTCCGGCAACACCTTGATGCCTTCGGGCACGTGGATCAGGTCACGGTCGAGGAGCCCGCGCTCGCGGCGCAACAGCAGCCACTTGTAGCCGATGATCAGCATCGCCCACAGGAAGTGGACGATCTCGGCCTCCTGCGCGAAGCCGTTTACTACCAGGAGGAACGTACGCTGCGGCACGAAGTTCGGATCGGCGTGCATGCGCGCCTGCTCCGCTGCGACGATCGCGTCGCCGGTCGGCGTGATCCAGGCCACGTAGGTCGCGTGCACCACGAGCAC
Source organism: Steroidobacteraceae bacterium (assembly GCA_035275145.1). GTDB lineage: Bacteria > Pseudomonadota > Gammaproteobacteria > Steroidobacterales > Steroidobacteraceae > Steroidobacter. The sequence goes on from DATENH010000224.1 coordinate 13,104, forward strand.
GGTGAAGATCAGCGCGATGACCGTAAAGAAGAACTCGCTCGGATAGGAGAAGCGACGTGGAACGGCGGGTGCGACTGCAGTAACCATGGGATGCTCTTTGCGTCAGATGTCGATCGGAAATGACACGTCGAAGTCGGCGCGAACCTGCTCGGTCGGCACGAAGCGCTGCGGCGACGGACCTTTCGGCGCGTTGCCATTGGGCGGCGTCTGCGTGTCGTCCTTGTCCGCTTCGCTCTTCGCCGTCTCCTTGGGGTCGGCCTCGTAGGCAGCTTTGAGAGCCGCTTCGGCCTGCTCGGAGATCTTGGCTTTCTCGCCCGTCGAGTCGGAGTCCTTGGTGCCGCCCTTGCTCGCGTCCTTGGTGTCGGCCTTCGCGGTATCGGCCTTCGCGGTGTCGGTCGTGGCGGCGGCGGCGTCTGCCTTCTTCGTCGTGGCCGCCGGCTTCGGTGTTGCAGTCGACGTCGACGTAGGTGTCGCCGGCGGTGTCGCCGTCGATGTCGAGGGCGACTCTGCCGCGAGCAGCAGCGTGCCCGCCACCCAGAAGACGGCGAGCAGAATCAGCATGCGCATCGGTGGATTGTGTTTCATGATTACCCCCGCTCACTCGGCATAGCGCGCAATGCGGAAGCCGACGTCGTTGCGCACGCCTTCACCGAAGTCGCGCGCGGAGAGCCGCAGGTCCGTCACGCCGGAGTGCTTCCAGCTCGCGCCGCGGATGACGTGCTGCTTGCCCTCGGTCGGACCGAGCGGATCGACCAGCGTCTGGCCCGTATCCGCGGTCACAATATAGTAGTCGTGCACCCACTCGGCGACATTGCCGCCGAGATCCTGCAAGCCGAGCGTATTCGCCGGAAACTTGCCGACGGGCGCGGACGCGGCGAAGCCGTCGTCGTAATCCGGAATGACATCCTGGACGATCAATCGTGCGGTCTCGTCCGCATAATTTCCGGAGCGCGGCGTCACTGGCAGCGAGTCGCCCCACGGATAGCGCCGCAGCTTGCCGCCGCCCGTGTAGCGTGCAGCCCATTCCCATTCGGCGTCGGACGGCAGCCGGTAACCTTTTGTCATCGGATTCACGGCAACCAGCCCTTCGCCCTTCTTTTCATAGGCCGGCGGCAGTCCGTCCTGCTCCGAAAGCCAGTTGCAATACAGCGCCGCCTCCGTCCACGTGACGGCGACCACCGGCTGGTTGTCGAGGTCGAGCGTGTGATTGCCGACGATGCCGGAGCGATGCTCGGGCTTGAAGCGGCGGAACTGCGCGTTGCTCACTTCCGTCACGCTGATATAGAAGCCGCGCTTGAACTCCACGTCGCGCTGCTGCTCGTTGGCGCGGCGGCCGGGCTCGCGCCGTGGGCTGCCCATCGTGAACTTGCCGATCGGCATCAGGCGGAGCTGCTGGTCGAACTTCGTCTTGATCACTGCGGGCGTCGCCGCGATGCGCGCTGCCTCGGGCGTGAGCAAGGTCGCATCGACGCGCTGCTGCACTCCCGGGCGGGGCGTGACGCTGGTCTTGAAGTCGACGAAACCGGCCTTGCGAATTTCGATGTCGTGCGTGGTGGCGACGAGCCGCAGGGTCTGGTTCGCCGCACCGCTCAACTTGCCGTCGACATATAGCTGCGCGTCAGCAGGCAGCGCACGCACGGCGACCTCGCCGAACACGCCACTGAGCGGCACCGAGAGCGTGCGCTGCTCACCTGCGTTCAACATCACGACACGCGTGACTGCTTCGTAGCCGGGTCGCGTAAGAACGATGCTGTGATCGAGGGCGGGCCGCAGCTCCAGATCGATCGGCGTCTGGCCGCGATACACGCCGGCGACGGACACGCTCGCGCCGGGCGGATCCGAGCGCACCGCGAGTCGGCCATCCGGCAAGCCGAGCTTCACCGGGCCGAGCGACAGCGGCTCGTTCGCCTTCACCTGGATATCGGTCGTCCAGGGCTTGAACCCTTCGAGGCGCAATTCGACCGGATGCGCGCCAGCCATGACCTCTGCCTGCAGTGGCGTGACGCCGCGCGGCTCGCCGTTGACGAGCAGCTGCGCGCCCGCCGGTTCCGACGTCACCGTGACAACGCCCCAGCCCGGTACGAGTTGCGGCTTGAACGTCTGCGTCTTACCGAGGCCTTCCACGGTCACGTCCGCACTGAACGGCTGATAGCGCTCGGTAGCGATCGCAACGCTGTGACGGCCCGCAACCAGCTCGAACTCGCCGGGCGCGCTGCCAGCCTCCTTGCCGTCGAGCGTCACGCGTGCCGCCACAGGAACCTCGATGCGCAAGCGGCCCGGCAGCTTCGCGAGAGTCAGCGTGAACGACTGGTTCGTCGCCTGCGTGACCTTGATCGGCAGCTCGGCGGGCTTGTAGCCCGGCAGCTCGGCGCGAACGTGGTAATTGCCCGGTCGCAGCAGCACGCGATCTCCGACATGCACGGCCGGCAGGCCGCCGCTGACCAGCACGGTCGCCTTCGCGGGCACCGTGAGCAGGCTGACCGACATGGCCGTGAAGATGAACCACATCACCAGGACGACTGCGGCGGCCAACGCACCGAGCACGACGCGCAGCGGCGTCACCCTGATGCGGCGAACCGGTTTCACCGCTTCGGAAGCGCGGAAGCTGATCGCTTCGATTCGCTCGGCGTCGTCCTCGCTCGACCCGTGCAGGCGCGCGCTCTCGGGAATGATCGGCGGCGCGGTGATGTTGCCGGCGCTGCCGTCGTCGACTTCGACTACGAGCTCGTCATCGTTGGCAGCTATACGCAGGCGTGCGGCGCCGAGATTCACGACGTCGCCGCTGCGCAGCCAGGTCGAGCTCTGCACTCGCACGCCGTTGTGCAGGACCTCGGCGCCGTCGGCGGGCTGCACGAACAGTTGATCCTCGTGCAGGCCGAGATACGCCTCGGGGCCCGGCGGTCGCCCGGCCATGACGATGGCGCTGCCCGCGCCGCCGACTGCGATCGGAAAATCCGTCGCCGCAAAGCGGCGCTCGCCCAATGATTCGCGAACGACCAGCCCGCTCAAATGCGATCCTCGCAGCGGATCACGACCGGCTCGGGCGCGGGGCCCGGCCGTACGTTGATCTCGCGCCGTACGTCGCGATAACCCGGCCGCGTGCCGACCACGGTGTAGCTGCCCGGCACGAGCTCGAGCGAGCGCTCGGCGAACGTGCCCAACTGGCCGACACGATAGATAGTGACCTGGGTGACGTTGTCCGATTGCAGCGCAACCGACACCGGCACATCGGCGCGCGCAATCCAGTCCTTGAGCGTCGCCAGCTGCTTCTGCAGCATCGGTCCGGGATTC
>DATENH010000225.1:0-20765 GCA_035275145.1 Steroidobacteraceae bacterium
CACGGTCGATCAGAAAACGCGCACCGCGAGATACGAGCGGGCGATGAGCAATCTCCACGAGCGCTATCCCGACGACACCGAGATCGCGGTGTTCTACGCGCTTGCGCTCAATGAAGCAGTCGATCTCACGGACAAGTCCTACTATCGGCAACTCAAGGCAGCGGCGATCCTCGAACCGCTCGCGCAGAAATTCCCGGATCATCCCGGCATCGCGCATCTCATCATTCACAGCTACGACTACGCACCGATCGCCGCGCGAGGCCTGCCGGCGGCGCGTCGTTATGCAGCCCTCGCGCCGTCCGCGCCTCATGCGTTGCACATGCCATCGCACATCTTTTCTACGCTCGGCATGTGGCGCGAGGCGATCGCAGCGGATCTTGCATCCGACGCGGCGACGAAGGCCTACGCAGCCCGTTCGGCGCCGGCAGCCAACAGCGCGGCAAATCCCGCGCGCTATCACTCGCTGGATTTCCTGATGAATGCGTACTTGCAACTCGGGCAGGACCAGAAAGCCAAAGCGATCGTCGACGAGCGCAACACGGTAATGCAGCTGCCCGGTGACTATCGGCTCTCGGGCCACACGGCATTCGCAGCCATTCCGGTTCGCTATGCCATCGAGCGAGGCGACTGGGAGGAAGCCGCAGCGCTGACGCCGTCGCCTTCTTCCTATCCGCAAGCGGAAACGATTACGTGGTTCGGTCGTGCACTGGGCGCCGCACGCTCCGAGGATCCTGTCCGCGCCAAGCGCGACCTCGACGAGCTTGCTCGTCTGCGGGCAAAACTTGTTGCGAACAACGACGAGTACTGGGTAACGCAGAGCGACATCTACACTCAGGCCGCCGAAGCCTGGATTGCGCTGGCAGAGCATCGCCCGCGCAGGGCGCTCATCGCGATGCGCGCAGCCGCTGACCGCGAGGACCGCACAGAAAAGAACGTGGCGATGGAGAATCGACTGTCGCCGATGCGCGAGTTGCTCGGAGAGCTGCTGCTGGAGTCAGGCAAGCCCGACGAAGCGCTGAAAGAGTTCGAAGCTTCGCTGCAGACGGTACCCAACCGTTACCGTTCGTTGGCAGGCGCGGCGCGAGCAGCGGGACTGCTCCATCGCGGCGACGCCGCGCGTGCCTATCACGAACGTCTGCTTGCGCTGACGCAAGATGCCGACAGTGAACGCCCGGCGATATTGGCTGCGCGAGCATACGTCGGCAATCGTAGCTCGCCACGATGAAGCTGCATGAGGCTACAATCCGCGGCGGGAACATGCACACAGGAGATTCTCGATGGCCAATCTGAAGACGACAGGCATGGCGCTGGCGACCGCTGCCGCTCTGCTGTTCGGTAGCGTCGCAGTGACTACGGCGCACGCCGAAGATGCGAAGGTGAAGTGCCAGGGCGGCAACGCGTGTAAAGGCAAAGGCGCGTGCGCGACGGCAACGAACTCCTGTCAGGGACAGAACAGCTGCAAGGGCAAGAGCTACGTCATGCTGACGAAGGCGGAGTGCGACGCTGCAAAGAAGCAGAACGAAGCAGGGAAGAAGTAGCGAGGAACAAAGAGTCGGGCTGAAGCCCGACCTACAGCGCAATAGAAAGGCGGGGCGGTTGAACGCCGCGCCTTCTTGCTTATGCGGCGGTGGTGGCGATGAACTGCTGCAGATGGAAGTCGGTGTCGCCGAATGTCAGATCGATCGCAGTCAGGCGCTTGAAGTAATGACTGACGATCAACTCGTCCGTCATCCCCATGCCGCCGTGCAATTGAATCGCCTGCTGCCCGACGAAGCGGCCGGCCTGGCCGACCGCGACCTTCGCAGCAGACAGCGCGCGACGACGCTCGCCGGCGTCCGGATCGATGCACTTGATCGCAGCCAGATAGCTCATCGAAGTCGCCTGCTCGGCGTTGAGGAACATGTCCGCCATCCGATGCTGCAGCACCTGGAATTTCGCGATCGGCTGGCCGAACTGCTTGCGGCTCTTCGTGTACTCGAGCGTTGCGGTGTTCACGGCCTTCATGATGCCGACCGCCTCGCCGCAAATTGCGCTCAGCCCCAGCTCCTGCGCCGCTTCGAGCGCGGGGAACGCGCGGCCTTCGCTGCCGACGAGCGCTGTCGCAGGCACCTTCACTTTCGTCAGCTCCAAATCCGCTGCCTGCTGTTCGTCGATCGTGCGATAGACCTTCCGCTTCAGCCCGCCCGCATCGGGCGCGACGCGGAACAATGAAATCCCGTCGCGATCGCCGGTCTTGCCGGCAGTGCGCGCACTGACGAGGAACTCGTCAGCAGCGCCGCCGTGCATGATCACGCTCTTGTGGCCATCGAGCACGTAGCCGTCACCGTTCTTCTCGGCGCGGGTCGCGACGTGATTGATTTCGCCGCGCGTCTTCGGCTCCTGATGAGCGACGATCACGATGCGCTCGCCTGAGGCGATCCCCGGCAGCAGCTCGGCAGCCGCCTTCTCATCGTCGCTGCGATTCAGCAGCGCTGGCGTAACGACCGCCGCGCTCAAGTACGGCTCGAGCACCAGCCCTTCGCCGAGCGCGTTCATCACGAGCATCGTGTCGATCGGCCCGGCGCCGAGCCCGCCGTGGGCTTCCGGCACGTTCAACGCAGTGAGGCCGAGCCCCGCGAGCTCCTGCCACAGATCGCGGCTCCAGCCTTCCTTCGACTTCAAGATCTCGCGGCGCGCTTCGAACGAATAGTGCTCGCGCACGAAGCGGCGCACGGTGTCGGCGAGCAGCTGCTGTTCTTCGGTAAAGTTGAAATGCATGAGCTCAGAGTCCCAGGATCATCTGCGAAATGATGTTGCGCTGGATCTCGTTCGAGCCGCCATAGATCGAGACCTTGCGATAGTTGCAGTACGTGGCCGCCAGCGGCGCCGCATAAGCAGGACCGGCGATGCTGCGCAGGTCACCCTCTTCACGCGAGCCGCGCTCGAAGGGCAGGGCGTACGGGCCGACGGCGTACATCATCAGTTCGCTCAGCGCCTGCTGCACCTCGGTCCCTTTGATCTTCAGGATCGACGCTTCCGGACCCGGCGCGCGCTTCTGCGCCTCTGCCGACAGCACGCGTAACTGCGTCATCTCCAGCGCCATCAGGTCGATCTCGACCTGCGCGATGCGTGCGGCAAACAGCGGATCCTCGATCAACGGACGGCCGTTCTTGGTCTCCTGGCGCGCGATGTCCTTCAAGCGCTGCAGCTCGCGCTTGGAAGCGCCGACGCCGGCGATGTTGGTGCGCTCGTGGCCGAGCAGGAATTTCGCGTAGGTCCAGCCCTTGTTCTCTTCGCCGATCCGATTCTCGACCGGCACTTTGACGTTCTCGAGCCAGACCTCGTTCACTTCGTGCGCGCCTTCCATCGTGATGATCGGCCGCACCGTGATGCCGGGCGTTTTCATGTCGATGAGCAGGAACGAGATGCCCTGCTGCTGCTTCGGCGCATTCGGATCGGTGCGCACCAGGCAGAAGATCCAGTCCGCGTACTGCCCGAGCGTGTTCCAGGTTTTCTGGCCATTCACGACGTAGTGATCGCCCTGGCGCTCTGCGCGCGTCTTCAGCGACGCCAAGTCGGAGCCCGCGCCCGGTTCGGAATAACCCTGGCACCACCAGTCTTCGCCGCTGACTATGCGCGGCAACCAGCGTTGCTGCTGCGTCGGATTGCCGAAAGCCATGATCACTGGTCCGACCATCTTCAAGCCGAACGGAATCGTGCGCGGTGCGCCCGCGGCCGCCGATTCCTCGTCGAAGATGTGGAGCTGCACCGGCGTCCAGCCCGTGCCGCCGAATTGCTTCGGCCACGTCGGAGCACCCCAGCCCTTGCGATAAAGAATCGTCTGCCAGCGGCGATAGTCATCGGCGCGGATCGACAGGCCGTTCTTGATGCGCTGGGCAATGTCGGCCGGCAGCTGCTCGCGCAAAAACGCGCGCATCTCGTCTCGGAATGCCAGCTCTTCGGAGGTGAAGTTCAAGTCCATGCAGGTCGAGCCCTCTGCTGTTCGAGTGAGATCAATCGTCCGCGATGCGGAATCGCCTCTCTCATAGTGGACGGCGATGATAGGGTCGTCGCCCGCTGCCGGCAACTTCGCACGACCCGCTGTGTACTTACGTTAAGTCCTTGAACCATACCCTGTCGGCAGCTTCGTTGTCACAGCGCGCGTCGGTTGCATACAAGACTTGGTTGCGCCCTGCGAGATGTGTTAGCTTCTGCGGCAGAATCGGCGCCCGCATTGTGGAATCTCTTCATCTCAGGGCGGCGCCGCACCCAGCAGTCAGTGAGTCGCGAGGGGGAGCCGCGGAGTCATGTCCCGGAAGTATTTCGAGTTCTGGCCGAAGGCACTGCCGCACGATCTTAGTGTGCCGGCGACCAACCTGTTCTACAACGCGACGGTTGCCGCAACGCGCTATCCGGACAAACCCTTCGTCGTCTTTTTCGAAGGGGTGCTGACGTTCGCGCAGTTCGCGCAGCAGTGCGAGCAGCTCGCGGGCTATCTGCAGCAGGACTGCGGCGTGCAGCAGGGCGATCGCGTGCTGCTGGTGATGCAGAACAGCCCGCAGTTCATCGTCTCGTACTACGCGATCCTTCGCGCCAATGCGGTCGTGGTGCCGGTCAACCCGATGAGCGTCAGCGCGGAGCTCGAGCACTACCTGCAGGACAGCGGCGCGAAAGTCGCGCTCGTTGCGCAAGAGGTCTATCCGCAGATCAAACCGCTGCTCGGTTCGAAGGTCGATCGCGTGATCGTCGCTGCCTACAGCGATTACATCCTGCCGACCTCGCAATTGCGCATGCCCGAAGTCGTGACTGCGCCGCGGCAGGCGATTACCGAGTCCGGCGTGACGCTGTGGAGCGCCGCGCTGGCTGCGAATCGCAAACCCGGCGAGCTGTGCATGGGACCGGACGATCTGTGTGTCATCCCGTACAGCTCCGGCACGACCGGCCGTCCGAAAGGCTGCATGCTCACGCATCGCAACGTGATGCACACATTGCTGGTGAACACCGTTTGGTTCGGCGGTCATCAGGACAGCAATCAGCTCGTAGTGCTGCCGTTCTTCCACGTCACGAGCATGCAGGGCGGCATGAACGCGCCGATCTATCAGGGCAGCACGATCGTGCTGATGTGTCGCTGGGATCGCGACGTCGCCGCCGAGCTGATCCAGCGCTACAAACTCATCTCGTGGACCGCGATCTCGACGATGGTCATCGACTTCCTCGCGAACCCGCGACTCAACGAATACGACCTGTCGTCGTTGCAGCGAGTGTCCGGCGGCGGAGCAGCCATGCCTGCGGCGGTGGGCGAGCGCCTGCAGCAGCTCATCGGCTCGCCGTATGTCGAGGGCTACGGCTTGACGGAGACGATCGCGCCGACGCACATCAATCCGCCCGATCGTCCGAAACGGCAATGCCTGGGCATCCCGATCTGTAACACCGATTCGCGCGTGATCGATCCGGACTCGCTCAAAGAGCTGCCGCCGGGGCAGGTGGGCGAGATCGTGTCGCACGGCCCGCAGATTTTCCGCGGCTACTGGCGCAACGAGGAAGCGACGCGCGCCGCGTTCATCGAGCTCGACGGCAAGCGCTTCTTTCGCACCGGCGATCTCGGCTACGTCGACGAGGACGGCTATTTCTTCCTGGTCGATCGGCTGAAGCGAATGATCAACGCCTCCGGCTACAAGGTGTGGCCGGCCGAAGTGGAAGCGCAGATGTACCAGCATCCGGCGATCCAGGAGGCTTGCGTGATCGCGTCGAAGGACGCGCATCGCGGCGAGACCGTCAAGGCTGTCGTCGTGCTGCGGCCGTCGCACAAGGGACAGGTGACGGAGAGCGACATCATCGAATGGACGCGGCAGAACATGGCCGTCTACAAACACCCGCGCGTGATCGAGTTCGTCGACGCGCTGCCGAAGTCGGCAACCGGCAAAGTGCAGTGGCGGGCGCTGCAGGAACAAGAAATGGCACGCGCTGCGGGCGTGGCCAAGACAGGTTGACTTCACTCACGGGCGAATTCATCAGCGATTGAAAAAAGGGCGGATACCTTTATGGCGACGAGAGCATCAGATACGACCCGGATGATCGAGAGCGCCGGCGCAAGCGCTGCCGCTGCAGCGAGGCCGCGCGTCGGCAAGCAGGACCGGCATTTCGTCACAGCCTTGTCGCGCGGACTCGACGTGTTGTCCTGCTTCCGCAGCGGCAGCCGGCTGCTGGGCAACCAGGACATTTCCGAGCGCTGCCGCTTGCCGAAATCGACGGTCTCGCGGCTCACCTACACATTGACCAAGCTTGGCTACCTGCACTACGTGAAAGAGTCGGGCAAGTATCGGCTCGGCACTGCAACGCTCGCGCTCGGCAGCGCCGTGCTCGGACGCTTCGAAGTGCGCGATCTCGCACGACCGCTGATGCAGGAGCTCGCCGATGCAACCGGCACGTCGGTGGCGCTCGGCGCACGCCAACGCTTGAGCATGGTCTGCATCGAGGTGTGTAAGGGTAACGCGGTGCTGTCGCTCAATATGGAAGTCGGCATGCGCCTGCAACTCGCGACGGCTGCGATCGGTCGCGCATATCTCGCAGTCTGCGGCGACACCGAGCGCACCGATCTGCTCGATCAACTCAAGGAGCTGGATCACGTCGCGTGGCCGGCGCTGAAGCAGGGCATCGACAAGTCGCTCGCGATGTACCAGGAGCTCGGCGTGTGCGCCTCGTTCGGCGAGTGGCAGCCCGACGTCAACGGCATCGCAGTCGGTTTCCGCCCCGGCAATGGCCTGCCGCCGATGGCGATCAACTGCGGCGCGCCGGCATTCAAAGTGTCGTCGAGCTACTTGTTGAACGACGTGCGCCCGAAGCTGATCGAGCTGGTTCACCGCATCGAAGAAGGCCTCGGCCAACGCGCTCCAGAGATGGCTCGCTAAGAAACCTGTAGGCCGGGCTTCAGCCCGACTCTTCTCTCAACAGGGCACGCATCGAACCGATGCGTGCCCTTTTTCTTTCGACGTCTGCGCCGAGCAACAGCTTTTCTGTGTCGCGCGCAGCCTCCACCATGCGTCCAATGAACGCGCCGTCACCCGAGGAACTTTTCCTGCCCGGGGCAGTTAGGCACGTGTTGTTTTCAGCATTCACGCCGATCAGTTCATGCGCGAGACAATTCAGGCCAAGGGCATTCGCGCACCGGCGTACGCAAGCGGCGTGACTACTCCAGTGCGCCGCATCGAGCGCATTCAGCGCGGCACGTCCGAACCGCCGTCGGTCGCGCTACTGCGGCACATACTTAATCCCACGGTGATCGTCGCGACCCTATTGCTCACGACGTTGGCGTACGGTCAGCCTCTCTCGCAGCATTACCTGGCACTTGCGGCGCTTGCCTTCCTGATCTCCGCACAGGTCGTGAGCGATCCGGTGCTCGACAGCTCGGGCAATCGCGGCATCTCGATGCTGCTGACTCATCGCATCTTCAGCGAGTGGTTGCTTGTCTCGGCCGCGCTACTGCTGCTCGCCTTCGCGTTGAAGGTCACCGAGATGTTTTCGCGTAAGGTGATTCTTACGTGGTTTGCGATAACGCCGTTTGTAGTCGTCGCCGCACAAGTGGGCTTCCGTCGCTACGCTGCCTTCTCCGCCCTGCGAGGAAAGATCCTACAGAGTCACGTCATCATCGGCGCGAACGATGTCGGCGCGCGACTTGCGCGCAGGCTGCGTGCGAATCCGCATCTGGGTGCGTTCCGCGGCTTCTTCGACGATCGCCACAGCGAGCGTCTACCCGGCCTGCCGGATGAGCAATTGCTCGGCGGCACCGCCGACATCGCCAACTACGTGCGGCTCAACAGCGTGAGCAGCATTTACATTTGCCTGCCGATGCGCCCGGACGAGCGTGTCACGCGGCTGCTCGAGGAACTGAAGGACACCACCGCGTCGGTTTACTTCGTGCCCGACCTGTATGCGTTCGACACGATGCAGGCACAGGTGTGCGATCTTGACGGCATTCCGCTGTTCGCCGTGCGCGAGACTCCGTTCTCCGGCATGAACGGCGTGCTCAAGCGCGGCAGCGACATGGTGTTCGCGACGATTCTGCTGGCGCTGATCTGGCCGGTGCTGCTCGCACTCGCAGTCGGCGTGCGCATGAGCTCGCCGGGACCGGCGCTGTTCCGCCAGCGTCGCTACGGTCTCTACGGCGAATCGATCTACGTCTACAAGTTCCGCACGATGCGCGTGTGCGAAGACGGGCGGACGATCACCCAGGCACAGCGCAACGATCCGCGCGTGACGCCGTTCGGCAGCTTCCTGCGGCGCACGTCGCTGGACGAGCTGCCGCAGCTCTTCAACGTGCTCGCCGGCACCATGAGCCTGGTCGGGCCGCGGCCGCACGCCGTCAGTCACAACGAGGAATATCGCAAGGTCATCGCCGGCTACATGCTGCGACACAAAGTGCGCCCCGGCATCACCGGCTGGGCGCAGGTGAACGGCTATCGCGGCGAGACTGAGACAGTGGAAAAGATGCAGCGGCGCGTCGAGTTCGATCTCGACTACCTGCGCAACTGGTCGCTGCGTCTGGACCTCACGATCATGCTTCGGACCGCATTGCTGGTCTGGCGCGACCGTAACGCTTACTAACTAACGACGACACCTCGCACGGAGAATTTCATGCGCAAGACCCAAGTGCACACGTGGATCGCGATGTTCTTCTGCGTGCTTGCCGTAGCCGCCGAGGCCCTGAAGAGCGGCGCGATCCACCTGCCGTTCTGAGGCCGAGGCGGCAGCCGATGCAGAGCCTGCCCGCGCCCGCAGCGGCGCTGTGCAAATTCCTCGACGACGAACGACTCGACTACTGCGTGCTCGGGGCGGTAACCGCCGAGCGCATCTCCATCGTCTTCGCCGGCGAGACGATCGAGCGAGTGCCGGCGTTGTTGCGGACCTTCGGTGCACGCAACGAGCTCGACTTGATCGATCGGCGCGAGGCGCCCGACAGCGTCGACATCTATCGGCTGAGTTGCACCAGCCGCGAAGAGCGCCCGCATTTCCTGACGATCGAAGTGCGCGCCGACTACATGCGCTGCGGGCACGTCGTATTCACCGCGGGCGAGATGCTGCGCGAACGCGTGCGCGCGTCCGGTGTCGCTGCCCTCGCGCCGGCGAAGGCATTCGTGTGTCACCTGCTGCGTTGTCTCGATGCAGGCGCGATCGGCGAGAGCGATAGCGCTCTGTTGAGCTCGATGTGGCGGCGGGATCCGCAGGGCGTCGAGAAGCACGTGGCGCGCTTCTGGCGTTCGGATCGCGAGGGCGGCGTGATCATGCGCGCTGCTGCATCCGGCAACTGGGACGCCGTGCAGGCTTGTCTGCGCCCGCTGCAAGGCGCCTTGCGTCTGCGCAATATCGTGCCGCCGCTCGTGTGGCTGCGCGAGGAGCTCACGCGTCTGAGCAGCTGGTCGCGTCCGCATGGTTTGCTGATTGCCTGCCTCGGTCCGCCCGGCAGCGGCAAGAGCAGCGTCATCCAGTCGCTCAGCAGCAAGCCGCTCGAGGTGTTCGATAACGTCCACATGATGGAGTTGCGGCCGGGCGTGATGCGCGCGAGCACGGTCAAGCCGGGCAGTGGCACACGCGAGCGCGAGCCGCGTGGACGCTTCACGACCATCATCAAGCTCATGATGTTCGTCGCCGACTACTGGCTCGGTTACTGGCTGTGGATTCGTCCGAAACTGGTGCGCTCGACGCTGGTCGTTTCGAATCGCTACTTCGACGACGTGCTGGTCGATCCACGTCTCTATCGCATCGACCGCGCCCTGGCGTTCGCGCGCTTGCTGTTGCGCTGGGTGCCGCGACCGGAGCTGTGGCTGGTGTTCGATATTCCGTCGCAAGCGTTACAGGGGCGAGAAGGCGGCGAGTTGGGCGAAGAGGAAGCGACCCGGCAGCGTGGCGAGTATCGGCGGCTCCTGAAAGGCCATGAGAACGTCGTCGTGCTCGATGCCGACCAACCGCTCGAGCGCGTCGTGGCGCAAGCGGAATGCGCGATCGCTGCGCAGCTGGCACGTCGCACGTCGGAGCGGCTCGGCCTGCCGCAGGAAGGGATCAACAACCCGACTGCAACTCGCATTCTTCTGTTCTTCTGCCGGCGCAATATTCCGCTGATCAGCCGCTTCGTGCGCGTGCTGTTCAACAGCGACATCCAGAGCCGGCTGCCGCCCGACGTTCTGCTGCCGCATCCGTACGGCATCATCGTGCATCCGCAAGCGGTCATCGGCCGGCGCGTGACTCTCATGCAGCAGGTCACGATCGGCGGCCGCGATCATCGCGAGAACATTGCACCGCTCATCGGCGACGACGTCTACATCGGTGCCGGCGCCCGGGTGCTCGGCGACGTTCGCATCGGCCAAGGCGTGGTGATCGGCGCCAACGCTGTCGTGACGCGCGACATCCCGCCGGGCGTTACCGTCGTGGGCGCCAATCGCATCGTTGCAACGCCCCGGCCGCATACCGCCGACTCCAGCGATGCTTCCGTGACGCAGTTCCCCGTCGGCGTGCAGCGCGGACCAAGAGCTGGCAGAAACTAGCCGGCAGCAGCCGGGCGTAGGGCCTTGCCGCTAACCCCGAGTGTCCCCATTTCGGCTACACTAGCCGGCCTTTGCGGCCGGCTGCGGCCTCCTTCTCACACTCAATTTTTTTGGCACAGACAGGAACTTGCGAGCGCAATGAGCGACTCTTTGCGAGCTTTGCTCGACTCCAGCCCTCTGGGGGCCGGCAACGCACCCTACGTCGAATCTCTCTACGAACAGTTTCTCGCCGACCCGAGCTCGGTCGAGCCGGCGTGGCGGAACTATTTCCGCAGCCTCGGCGGCACCAACGATGCCGCCCATGGACCGATTCGCGAGGCGCTCGCCGAGCGTGCTTCGCGTCCGGCGACGGCCGCAACTCCGACCGTTGCGCCGGCAGGCACGGATAACGTCTCCGCGAAGCAAGCATCCGTCGCGCGTCTCGTCCAGGTGTACGCGAATCGCGGTCATCTGCTCGCCGACATCGATCCGCTCGGCCTGATGCGGCGGCCGGTGCCGGAGGTGCTGGAGCTCGGGCACTTCGGTCTCAGCGATGCGGACCTCGACACCGAGTTCTACACTGGCAGCCGCACCTCGGCGATTGCGAAGCGCATGAAGCTCCGCGACATCGTCGCGCAGTTGCGCCACATCTACTGCGGCACCATCGGCGCCGAGTTCGCGCACGTGTCGGATTCGACCGAGCGTCTGTGGTTGCAGGATCGCTTCCAGGCAGGCCGCGTCCAGAACCGTTTTTCCGGCGAAGCGCGCCGCACCTTCCTGCGTCACCTGACCGCCGCCGAAGGGCTCGAGCGTTATCTCGCGACCAAGTATCCCGCGCAGAAGCGCTTCTCGCTCGAAGGCGGCGACGCGCTCATCCCGCTGCTCGACGATCTGATCCAGCAGGGCGGTCAGCGCGGCATCGAGGAGATCGTGATCGGCATGGCGCATCGCGGCCGCCTCAACGTGCTGGTCAACGTCGTCGGCAAGTCGCCGCAGCAGCTGTTCTCCGAGTTCGAAGGCCGCTACGACACCAACCACATGCGCGGCTCGGGCGATGTGAAGTACCACAAGGGCTTCTCGACCGACATCCGCACCCCGGCCGGCAACGTGCACGTCGCGTTGGCGTTCAATCCGTCGCATCTCGAAGTCGTCGACCCGGTCGTCGAAGGCTCGGTGCGTGCACGTCAGCAGCGCTGCAATGACGCGAAGGGCGACAAGGTGGCGCCGGTACTGATCCATGGCGACGCGGCCTTCGCCGGTCAGGGTGTCGTCATGGAGACGCTGCAGATGTCCCAGGCACGCGGCTTCTACACCGGCGGCACGCTGCACGTCATCATCAACAATCAGGTTGGCTTCACGATTTCCGATCCGCGCGACTCGCGCTCGACTCTGTATTGCAGCGACGTCGCGAAGATGATCGAGGCGCCGATCTTCCACGTGAACGGCGACGACGTCGAAGCCGTCGTGTTCGTGATGCGCCTGGCGCTCGAATATCGCATGACCTTCCACAAGGACGCGGTCATCGATCTCGTGTGCTACCGCCGGCTCGGTCACAACGAGGCCGACGAGCCCGCGGCGACGCAGCCGTTGATGTACCAGAAGATCCGTACTCAGCAGACGCCGCGGCAGATCTACGCCGAGAAGCTGGTGAGCGCAGGCGTGCTGACGATGGCGGACGCCGATGCGATGGCCGACGAGTATCGTCGCGAGCTCGACGAGGGCAAGTCGCAAGCGAAGCACGCGCTCGGTCTGATCGGCAACAAGCACACTGTCGACTGGAGCAAGTACACGCACGCCGACTGGAGTCAGGTCGTGCAGACGGGCGTGCGCGTCGAGCAGTTGCGCGAGCTCGCGACGAAGCTCACGACGCCACCGTCCAACGTCACGCTGCATCGGCAGGTCGCGCGCATCGTGCAGGATCGCGAGAAGATGGCCGCGGGGCAGCTGCCCTTGGATTGGGGCTTCGCCGAGAATCTCGCCTATGCGACGCTGCTCACCGAAGGCTACGAGGTCCGGCTCACCGGCCAGGACAGCGGCCGCGGCACGTTCTTCCATCGTCACGCGGTGTGGCATTGTCAGAACCGCGGCGAGGCGTACATCCCGCTGAAGAATCTCGCGCCGAGCCAGCCGCGCTTCACGGTCATCGATTCGCTGCTCTCGGAAGAAGCGGTGATGGGCTTCGAGTACGGGTTTTCGACCACCGAACCCAACTGTCTGACGCTGTGGGAAGCGCAGTTCGGCGACTTCTCCAACGGCGCGCAGGTGATCATCGACCAGTTCATCAGCTCGGGCGAGGCGAAGTGGGGCCGCCTGTGCAACCTCACGCTGCTGCTGCCGCACGGCTACGAAGGACAGGGTCCGGAGCATTCTTCGGCGCGTCTCGAGCGCTTCCTGCAGCTGTGCGCCGAGCACAACATGCAGGTGTGCGTGCCTTCGACGCCGGCGCAGATGTTCCACATGCTGCGAAGGCAGATGAAGCAGGACTTCCGCAAGCCGCTCATCGTCATGACCCCGAAGAGCCTGCTGCGTCACAAGCTGTCGGTGTCGCCGCTCGAGGACCTGACGCGCGGCAGCTTCCGGCGTCTGATCGACGAAGTCGACGACGTGCCGGCGCAGAAGGTGACTCGCGTCGTGTTCTGCTCGGGCAAGGTGTACTTCGATCTGCTCGAGTCGCGGCGCGCCGATGGCATTCACAACGTCGCACTGGTCCGCATCGAGCAGCTCTATCCGTTCCCGAACGAAGAGTACGCGGCGGTAATCCGCAAGTACTCACAGGCGCACGAGATCGTCTGGTGTCAGGAAGAGCCGCAGAACCAGGGCGCTTGGTACCAGATCCGCCATCGGCTGAACGAGCCCCTGACACGCGAGCATCGGCTGCTGTACGCAGGCCGTGCTCCGGCCGCCGCGCCGGCAACCGGCATTGCACAGATGCACGCTGAGCAACAGAAGCAGCTCGTCGATGCAGCGCTGCGTTCCACCAGCGCGGAAGAGACGTTGCAGCAGACCAGCCGCCTGCGTGCGGCTGGTGAGAAATAAGAACAGGACCCTTCACTCATGAGTATCGAAGTCAAAGTTCCGCAGCTGCCCGAGTCCGTCACCGACGCGACGCTGGTGGCGTGGCACAAGAAGCCCGGTGAGCCGGTTGGCCGTGACGAGAACCTCGTCGATCTGGAGACGGACAAGGTGGTGCTGGAAGTGCCGGCGCCTGCTGCCGGTGTGATCAAGGAGATCAAGGTCGAGAACGGCGCGACCGTGACGAGCGGTCAGGTGTTGGCGATCCTGGAGGAGGGTGCAGCAGCAGCGGCTTCGAAGCCGGCAGCTGCGCAGCCACAGGCCACCGCATCCGAATCAAAGGTTGCCGCAGCAGCCAAGCTCGCTCCTGCCGCCAAGCGCATGGTCGAAGAACACAAGCTCGACGCTGGCCAGATCGCTGGCAGCGGGCGCGACGGCCGTATCAGCAAAGGCGACGTCATTCAGCACATGGCGGGCAAAGAAGCAGCACCGGCGAAGCCCGCGGCGGCGAAGCCCGCTCCCGCCGTCAAGCTGCCGTCCCCGACCGGCGCACGCACCGAACAGCGCGTCGCGATGACCCGCTTGCGCGCACGCATCGCGGAGCGCCTCGTGCAGGCGCAATCGACCGCGGCGATGCTCACGACGTTCAACGAAGTCGACCTGACTGCGGTCAACGAGATTCGCGCGCGTCACAAGGACAAGTTCGAGAAGAAGCACGGCGTCAAGCTCGGCTTCATGTCGTTCTTCGTGAAGGCCTCGATCGAAGCGCTGCGCCGGTTCCCGGCGGTCAACGCCTCGCTCGACGGCAACGACATCGTGTATCACGAGTACTACGACATCGGCGTCGCCGTCTCTACCGATCGCGGTCTGATGGTCCCGGTGCTGCGCAACGCGGAGCTGATGAGCTTCGCGGAAATCGAAGTAGCTGTCGGTGCGTACGCGCAGAAGGCGCGCGACGGTTCGATCACGCTCGAGGAGCTGAGCGGCGGCACGTTCACGCTGACCAACGGCGGCGTGTTCGGCTCGCTGATGTCGACGCCGATCCTGAACCCACCGCAGGTCGCGATCCTCGGCATGCACAAGATCCAGGAGCGCCCGATGGTCGTCGACGGCGAGGTCAAGGTGCGCCCGATGATGTACCTGGCGCTGACCTACGATCACCGCATCGTCGACGGTCGCGAGTCGGTGCAATTCCTGGTCGCGATCAAGGAAGCGCTGGAAGATCCGGCGCGGCTCCTCCTGCAACTGTAAGCACAAGCGAGTCTGCATGTCTCAATACGATGTGATCGTCATCGGCGGTGGCCCTGCCGGTTATCCCTGCGCGATCCGCGCCGGTCAGAACAAGCTCAAGGTCGCCTGCATCGACGAGTGGCAGAACAAGGACGGCTCCTATGCGTTCGGCGGCACCTGTCTCAACGCGGGCTGCATTCCCTCCAAGGCGCTGCTCGAATCCTCCGAGCTGTTCCATCGCGCGCAGCACGAGCTCGGCGTGCACGGCGTGAAGATCGGCAGCGTCGAGCTCGACCTCGCGGCCATGCAGAAGCGCCGCGCGCAGATCGTCAAGCAGTCGACGCTCGGCATCGCTGGTCTCTTCAAGGGCGCTGGCGTCACCGGCCTGCAGGGCCACGGCAAGCTGCTCAGCGGCAATCGCGTCGAGTTCACGAACAAGGACGGTAAGAAGGAAGAGCTGACGGCCAAGCACATCGTGCTGGCCGCGGGCTCCGCGCCGATCGAGCTGCGCAGCCTGCCGTTCGACGGCAAGCAGATCGTCGATTCCTGGGGCGCGCTCGAGTTCGACGCCGTGCCGAAGCGCCTCGGCGTGATCGGTGCCGGCGTGATCGGCCTGGAGCTCGGCAGCGTGTGGAAGCGTTTGGGCTCCGAAGTCGTCGTCCTGGAAGCGCTGGACACGTTCCTGCCGATGGCCGACGGCGCTGTGGCGAAGGAAGCACTGAAGCACTTCAAGAAGCTCGGGCTCGACATCCGCCTCGGCGCGAAGGTCACCGGCGCTGACAGGAGCGCCGGCGGCGTCAAGCTGAAATACACCGACGCCAAGGGCGAGCAGAGCATCGAGGTCGACAAGGTCGTCGTTGCGATCGGCCGCCGGCCGTATTCCAAGGACCTGCTCGGCGAAGGCACGGGCGTGCAGGTCGACGAGCGCGGCTTCATCACCGTCGATCACGAATGCAAGACCGCGGCCGCGAACGTCTGGGCCGTCGGCGACCTGGTGCGCGGGCCGATGCTGGCGCACAAGGGCAAGGAAGAAGGCGTGATGGTCGCCGACCTGATCGCCGGCAAGTTCGGCGAAGTGAACTACAAGGCAATTCCCTCGGTGATCTACACCGCGCCGGAGATCGCCTGGGTCGGGCTCACCGAGGAAGAGGTCAAGAAGAACGGGCGGCCGTACAAGACCGGCTCGTTCCCGTTCCTGGCAAGCGGCCGGGCCCGCGCAATGGAGGCGACCGGCGGCTTCTGCAAAGTCGTCTCCGCGACCGACGACGACGAGATTCTCGGCGTGCACATCATCGGACCGATGGCCGGCGAGCTGATCGCCGAGGCAGTGCTGGCGATGGAGTACTCGGCGAGCACCGAGGACCTGCAGCGGACCATGCATGCGCACCCGACGCTGTCCGAGGCGTTGCACGAAGCGGCACTGAACGCGGACAAGATCGCGATAGATTTTCCCAATAAGTAGAACAGAAGTGACACAGGTGACATAGATGACATAGGCCAGAACGCGGTTCTTGCCTGTGTCACTTTCGTCACCTGTGTCACTTGTGTCACTCTCCCGCTCCTCGCAGAGGAGGCTTCGATGCTCAAGATTTACGGTCACGCCGGTTCGCGCGCCGCCCGCCCTCTTTGGCTGTGTCGCGAGCTCGGGCTGCAGTTCGAGCACATTCCGACCCACTTCGCCGACGGCAGCACGAAGACACCGGAATTCCTGGCCATCAATCCGGCTGCCCGCATCCCCGCGATCGACGACAATGGCTTCTGCCTCGCGGAGTCGATGGCGATCAACATCTACCTGGCAAAGAAGCACGGCGGCGAGCTCGCGCCGAAGTCCCTCGAAGACGAAGCTCGCATGTTGCAATGGTCGTTCTGGGCCATGACCGAGGTCGAGAAGTCGTTGCTGACGATTTTCATGCAGCGTCTGCAATTACCGCCGGGGAGCGATGCCGAGAAATACTTTCGCGAGCGCACCTCCAAGGATCCTGCCGTCGAGCAGGCTGCCATCAAGGCGCTGGAGCATCCGCTGTCGGTGCTGAATGCACAGCTCGCGAAGAGCCAGTACCTGCTCGGTGACAGCTTCACGCTCGCCGATCTGAACGTCGCGTCGGTGCTGTCGATGGGCCTCGCGGCGAAGTTCGACTTCAGCGGCTACCCCAACGTGCAGCAATGGCTCACGCGCTGCGTTTCTCGTCCCGCCGCGCGTCCGCCGAAGAAATCATGAGCGGCGCCCAACCCGCCGGGAGTCCGGCCAGCGGCAACCCGGACGCGCTGCTCTCGCGCGAGTTGGGCGTGCGGCAGTTCGCCGCCAACATCTTCAACTACACCGTCGGCAGCGGCATCTTCTCGCTGCCGGCGTTCGCCGTACTCGGCCTGGGCGGCGCGGCGCCGCTCGCCTACGTGGCGTGCGCGATCGTGATCGCGCTGGTCGTGCTGTGCTTCGCGGAGTCCGGCAGCCGCGTTTCATCGACGGGCGGAGCGTATGCGTACGTCGAAACGGCGCTCGGTCCGATGGCCGGGTTCGTCGCCGGGTGCCTGGTGTTCACGACGGGTTGGTTCGCGGCGGCCGCGGCGATCACTGCAGTCGTACGCTCGCTCCTCGCGCTGACCAGCGGTGCGCCGGGTTGGGTCACGCAGGTGTTGATGGTGCTCGTCGTGGTGATCCTGGTGACGCTCAATATGCGCGGCGTGCGCAGCGGTGCGCGCTTGCTCCAGACGATCACCGTCGTGAAGCTGGTGCCGTTGCTGGTATTCGTGCTGGTCGGCGTGTTCTTCATCGACACTAGCAATCTCGCTTGGGCGAGCGTGCCAACCGCCGGCACAGTGCTCAACACTGCCGGCATCATGATTTACGCATTCTCAGGCATCGAAGGCGCCACTGTACCGAGCGGCGAAGTGAAGAATCCCTCGCGCACGGTGCCGCGGGCGATCTTGCTCGCGCTCGGCGCCGCGACCGTCATGTATCTCGCGATTCAGTATGTGGCACTTGGCATCATGGGACCTGCGCTCGCCAACACCGGTAACACTCCGCTCGCCGAAGCCGCGGGAGTGGCGCTCGGTCCGGTCGCGCGCACGATCATGATTTTCGCTGCGGTGGTCTCGATGTTCGGCTACCTGAGCGCCAACGTGCTCTCCGAGCCGCGCGGCTTGTTCGCCATGAGCCGCGACGGCTTCCTGCCGCGGGTGCTGACGTCGGTGAATCCGCACTTCCGCACTCCGAACCGCGCGATCGGCATCTACGGTGTGATGGTCGCCACCGTGGCGCTCCTCGGCAGCCTCATGACCCAGATCGATGGTTTCAAGTGGCTCACGGTGTTCGCGAATCTGGCTGCGCTGTCGCTGTACTTCCTGTGCGCCATTGCGACGCTCGTGCTACGCAAGCGCGATGTGCGCATGGATGGGCAGCCGTTCGTGATTCCTGGCGGACCGGTGGTGCCGATCGCTGCAATGGGCGCGATCGTGTGGCTGTTCTTCGAAACCGTCAACGGCGAGGGCGGCAGCGATCAGCTCAAGGGCATGATCATCGCGCTGGCGGTGATCTTCGCGCTGTACGGTCTGCGCGCCTTGCGCTTCAAGCTCTGGCCGCCGTCGACAGCCACGGCGAAATAGCATGCTGCGGAGGCCGCTCCAGCGCATCCTGCGCCCGCGCCATTCGCGCATCCTTGCGCAGCAGCATCCGCTGCTGCTCGCCGAATGGCTCGCCGTTTGCAACCTGGCGCGGCGGGCGAGGGCACGTGCCGCCATTGTCGTCGCTGCGATTGCAGGCACTCTCCTTGCCCTCGCGGTCGTCCTCCTGACCTTTGCTCCGCGATTTCGCGCTTTGTTCGACGGCCTGCTCGACTATCGCGTGCTGACGCTCGCGGCTGTCGGTCTCTACGCCGCGTTCGCGGTGGGTCGACAACGCGAACGAGCCGAAGTCCGCTACACGCAGTTCTGGCTCGCGGCTGCGCCGGTTCGCACATACAGTCGCGCACTCGCGATTCTCGTCGTGACTCTGCTGCCGCTGATCGCCCAACTTTTCGCAGCGTGCGTGCTGTTCGTAGCGATGGGCGTTGCGGGCGATGTCGACGCTGCGATCGTCGGCAAACTCGTGCTGTGGGTCACCGTCGCGACAGCAATCGGTGCTGCCGTCGGCTGGTGGTCGGCGCGACGCTCGCGTGCCGATGCGCTGGAGGGCTCGCGCTACGTCGGCGGGGTCAAGCCTCGGCGCGACGCTTTACCGTCGCTCGCTGCGCTGTCCGGATGGCCGCTTGCGCAAGTTCGTGCCTGGGGACGGCCGGAGAATCTGCGCATCCTGGTGCTGATTCCGGCGCTGTTCGCGGTGCAGGCGGGCGCGTCTGCAGTTCACGGCTTGAGCGTTCTTGCGATCTGGGTGCTCGGTGGCTATCTGAGCGGCCTGCTGCGCGCGGTGTGGCACACGGCTCGCTCGGCTTCGGATTGGTTGCGGTCGACGCCGCTTCCCTTCGCGCAGTTCGCGTGGGCAATGACGCGCCGAGCGCTACTGCATCAGGTCGTCGGGACTGCTGCGGCGGCCGCAGTGGGGATCGGTCTCGGCGCGCCGTGGCCGAGCGCGTTGTACGTCAGCGTGCTGTGGCTCGCGATCGTGGTGCTCTCGTACACCATCTTCGTCGTGGACGCTTATCGCTCGCGGCCGCCGCTCGTCAGGCTGGCGTTGTCGTTCGCGACGCTGGCGATCGTCGAAGCGCGCCAGCACGGCTGGTCGATTCCGCTCGCGGCACTGCTGGCCGCATGGCATTGGCGCGCAGGAGCTGAGACATGACTTCCATCGTCCTGGATATTCGCGACGTGCACGCTCGCTACGGCAAACACGAGGTGCTGCGGGGAGTCACTCTGCAAATACGCAACGGACAGTGGTTCTGTCTGCTGGGGCCGAACGGCGTCGGCAAGAGCACGTTGCTTCATTGTGTCGCCGCGCGCCTGGTGCCGAGTGCTGGCGACATTCTCGTGTGCGATCACTCGGTGCGGACGAACACGGTGGATGCCAAGCGCAAGCTGGGATATGGATGCGCGCCCGAGCAGCTCCCAGGATTGCTGACGGGGCGGCAGTGCCTGGAGGTGTACGCGAATGCGAAGGAATTGGAACGCATTGATCCGGAGGTAGTCGAGCTCGCGGCGACGCTCAAATTCACGATGTATCTCGACCGGTTTGTCGACACGTATTCGCTCGGCACGCGGCAGAAACTGTGTGTGTTGCTGGCGCTGCTCGGCGAGCCGTCGCTGATCGTGCTCGACGAGGCTTTCAACGGCCTGGATCCTGCGAGCGCGCTGGTTGTGAAACGGCATCTGCAAGAGCGTTTGGCTGCAAATCGCTGCGCGGTGCTGCTGGCGACGCACTCGCTCGACATCGTCGAGCACTATGCGGACAAGGCGGCGTTGCTCCTGGATGGCAAGGTCGTGCGAGAGTGGAGCGACAGCGAGATCGCAGCGATGCGGGAGCAGGGCGCGGCGAGGTTCGAAGAGGCTTTGGCCGTGGAGACAGGCAGCGCTTAGCAGGTTTCTAAGCCTTCCTGCGCGCGCTGACGACGTTCGGTAACGCCTGCATGCGGCCGAGCACGCGCGACAGCTCTTCCAGATCGCGCACGGTAATCCGCACTACGATTTCAGCCATCCCTTCGCGCTCGTCCGTCACCACATTCATCGCCTGAATATTGATCTTCGAATCCGCCAGCACCGCGCTGATGTCGCGCACCAGTCCACGTCGATCGAACGCACGCACGCTCACATCGATCGGGAACGCCCGCTCGCCTTGCTTGCCCCATTCCACCGCAATCACGCGTTCCGGATGCGACGCCTGCAGGCGGCGGAAGCTCGCGCAGTCCTCGCGATGGATGCTGACGCCGCGACCCATCGTGATGTAACCGGCGATTGCCTCCGGCGGCACCGGACCGCAGCAACGCGCAAAGCTCGATAGCAGGTCGCCGACGCCTTCGATCGTAATTCCCGACGTTTCCTTCGGGCTCACTACCGGCCGACGTGGCACGGGCGAGGGCAGTTCCTGCGGTTTGGCGCGACGCT
>DATENH010000226.1:0-18613 GCA_035275145.1 Steroidobacteraceae bacterium
AGATCGGTCTTGATGTCCTCCGCGATCTTCTTGCACAGAGCGACGGAGTAGCCATCCGGCGCACCGGTCCCCGTGGCCATTGAGAACGGCGGCGCATCCTTCAGGAAGCCGAAGCGAATGTGACCCGTCTCTTTGATGCGATCGATCGTGGCCGCGTCGGCGGGCGAGGGGGCGAACAGCATCCCAGCGAGAATCGCGACGCCGACGAGCCCAGCACTAGTCCGGGCTGCGGCCGGTGCGTGTGTGCCGGGCGACGCCGGCGCAGCGCGCGACGCCGCTGCTGCTGCCGTTTGCGGCAGGCCGAAGCGCGGCGCGATGAAGCCCCAGATGATGTACGCCACGCCAAGCACGAGCATGCCGCCGAGCACCGCATCGGCACCCGACGCGTACAGCGCGAACACGCTGTAACCCATCGCGACCACGGCGATGATGCAGTTCCTGAGGTAGACGTTATCCGGCACCTTCTCCTTCTTCATCATGATCATCAGCGCGGAGAGTGCGACCACGTACGGAATCACGTTCGTCACGACGGCAAGATTCACCAGCGCGCTGAACTGCTCACTCAAGGATGGCGAGATCGTCGAGAGCGCGAGCAGTGTCTGCACCACGCCGAGCACCAGCATCCCGGTGATCGGCGCGCCCATGTTGTTGGTCTTGGAGAAGAACGCCGGGAACATGCGCTCGTCGGCGGCGGACTTGCCGGTCATCGCGATCGTGAACTGCCAGCCGAGCAGCGAGCCGAGGCACGCCAGCACGGCGAGGCCCATCACGATGGAGCCGATCGTCGGGTTGAACATCTTCGCGTAGGCGAGACCGAACGGGCCGGTCGAGTCCGCGAGCTCGGCGTTCGGCACGATGCCCTGGATCACGGTCGTCGACAGGATGTAGACGACCGCGGCGCCGAGCGTGCCGAACATGCAGGCGAGCGGCACGTCACGCTTGGGGTTCTCGACGGCAGAGGAGTTCTGAGCCGCCGATTCCATGCCGAGGAACGCCCAGAGCGTGAGCGAGATGCTGGAGCCCATACCCGCGCCGGTGCTCAAGCCCTGCGGGTTCCACGCCGCCTTGAACGTCTCACCGCTGAAGAAGAACCAGCCGATGATGCACAGCAGACCGACCGGGAGGATGACGCCCCACACGGTGACCGAGCCGATCTTGCCGGTCACGCTCGGTCCGCCGAAGTTCGCGAACGTCGTGAGCCACAGCAGCGAGATCACGCCGACGCAGGTCGCGATCGGCGTCGAGGACAGCCAGGGGAAGAACGCTGCGAGGTAGCCGACCGCCGAGATCGCGATCGCGACGTTGCCGATCGCGAGCGACAGGAAGTACAGGAAGAACACCTGGAAGTAGCCGTCCTTGCCGTAGGCGTCTTCAGCGTACGCGGCCATGCCGCCGGAGCGCTGATTGAACAGGCCCGCTTGCGCAAAGCCGTAGGCGATCGCCATCGAGCCGACTGCCGTGACGATCCACGACAGCAGCGAGATCGCGCCGACCTGGGCCATGTTCGTCGGCAGCATGATGATGCCGGAGCCCATCATGTTGACGGCGACGATGAACGTGAGCTGCATCAGGTTCATCTTTTTCTGTGGGGCTGCTGCCATGGATCTCTCCTCGAGTCATTTGCGTGTCTTCAAGCACAGCACCTGATAGGCGCCGTCATGCTCTTCCGCGCCTTCGACTTCCTTCGCGAAGCCGGGGAAGCGGTGCCCGTATTCCTGCAGCGTGCGCAGATACGTGAGCCACGGACCGTCCGCGGGCCCGACGTTTTCGCCAGGCATCACGATCGGAATGCCGGGCGGGTAGGGAATGACGCCGACCGTGACGACGCGTCCGGCCATCTCGCTGACCGGCACGTGCTCGACGTCGCCGGCCATCAAGCGCTGGAACGCCTGGCGTGGCTTCACCTCGGGCCGCGGCAGCGAAGCGTAGGCCTGCGATTGCCAGTGACCCTGGCGACTCTTGCGCAGGTGCTCCCACATCTGATCGCCGAGGTCCTTCAATCCCATACCGGCATAGCGTTGCGGCGCCGCTCCCGCGATCGACGGCAGCACTTCCGTCAACGGCGCGTTGCGGTCGTAGTCGACTTTGAAATCGAGCAGCGTGTTGAGCAGCGTGCCCCACTTGCCCTTGGTGACGCCGATCGAGAACAGGAACAGCACCATGTGATCGGTCGTGCGCGAGGGCACGATGCCGTGGCGCCCGAGGTACGCGGTGACGATGTCGGCCGGGATCCCCGTCGCGTCGAGCTGCCCGTCGCTCTTCATGCCCGGGCACATGACGCCGACCTTGATCGGATCGAGCATGCACCAGTTGTCGGGCAGGCCGTCGAAGCCGTGCCAGGCTTCGTTCGGGTGCAGCACCCAGCAGCTCGGATCGTTCGCGAGCATTTCCTCGGAGGCGTCGACGAACGCAACGCGCTTGCCGCTGGCGGTATCGCGCACTTCCGGCGCGTTCCAGGGTTCGAAGAACCACTGGTTCTTCGCCTTGAACTCGCGATGGCCGCGCGCGAGCGCGAGACGGCAGGCGACCGCTTCGTCGATAGTCTCCTGCGTCAACGACTGACCCGCCGGGCCATCCATCATCGCGGCTGCGACGTCGTTCGAGGCGATCAGCGCGTAAAGCGGGGAGGTGCTCGCTTGCGCGCAATACGCTTCGTTGAAGCGCGAATGCTCGATCGCCGAGCGGCCGTCGCGGATGTGGATGTACGAGGTCTGCGAAAGCGCTGCAAGCAGCTTGTGTGTCGAGTGCGTCGCGAAGACCGTCGGGCCGTCCTTGGGATGCTGGCCGGGATCGCCGCGCATCGCAAAGCGGCCGGCGTACAGCGGATTGAAGCGGGCATAGCCGTACCACGCTTCGTCGAAGTGAATTCGATCGACGCTCTTCGCGAGCTGCTTCTGCGCTTCGTCGGCGTTGTAGCACATGCCGTCGTACGTGCAGTTCGTGAGCACGGAATAGACGGCACGCTTCGCGCCCGCGGCCTGCGCCAGCGGATTGTCCGCGATGCTGCGCGCGATCGCTTCAGGCGACAGGCGATCCGGCGGGATCGGTCCGATGATGCCGTAGCGATTGCGAGTGGGCCGCAGAAACACCGGAATGCCGCCGCAGATCGCCAGGCCTTGCTCGATCGACTTGTGACAGTTGCGGTCGCACAGCGCGATCTCGTCGTCGCCGACACAGGCGGACATGATCGAGCGATTCGAGGCCGACGTGCCGTTCAGCACCGAGTAGGAACGGTGCGCGCCGAAGATGCGCGCGATGTTGCGCTCGCTCTCGCCGACCGGGCCGGAATGCCCGAGCAGCGAGCCGAGGGCGCCGCGCTCGATCCCCATGTCCGTGCGAAACAGGTTCTCACCGTAAAAATCGAAGAACACGCGCCCGACGGGGGACTTTAAGAACGCGACGCCCCCTTGATGGCCAGGGGCGGCCCACGAGTATTCGCGCTCGCGCTCGTAGCGCGCGAGTGCAGCAGCGTAAGGTGGCAGAAGCGTTTCGAGATAACGCTCGATCGCAGCCTGGACCCGGCCCGCGATGAACGGCGCGGTGTCGTCGTGGATCCAGATGAATTCGTCGGCGAGCGTCGCGACTTCGACATTCAGAGTGCCTGCGATCTTGCGGCTCGCCATCAGGAAGATCGGCAGCTTCGCGTTGCGCTTGCGCACCGCGCGCAGCAGGTCGGTCGCTTGCGTGTGAGCTGTTGCGTCGTTGCCACCCTGCGACCAGTTCAGCAGCATGCAATGCACGCTGGCATCCGCCGCCGCGATACCGTCTTCGCACGAGCCGGCCTCGGTGACGTGAATTCCTCGCGCAGTGAGCTCGTGCGCCAACGCTCGCACGCTGCGTGCTGCGAGACTCGTGCCTTCCGCCAGCTCGCTGTCGACGATCAGGACTTCGCGAACCAGCGGTCCCAACTCTGTGCGTGGCTTCATCTCAGCCTCCAAGTGCAATTGCAGCCACTACCAGCGCCGTGCCGATGAAGAGAAAGGAGACGCCGGCAATCCAGGGCCGGCTGACCGTGTAGCGCGCCCACCAGTAGCCGGAGAAGAAGAGGAGAGCGATCAGGATCCCGTTGGAGACGCGCAGCGCGAGACGTGCGTCGTCGATCAGCAGGAATGGAATGGCGGCGGGCAGGCTGGTGATCACCACCAGGAAGAAGCTGACCAGGGCGCCGAGCCAGTCGTCGCGCGTGATCGAATTGCGCTTCTCCTGCTTGCGCGCGACGTTGTCGACGATGCGCTCGTAGAGCGCCTCGGTCTCGCGCGGGCTCAGCAGTCCGCCGAGCAGCGGATTCAATTCCTCGGCGATCAGGGTGACCGCGTCGCTGCGGTGCTGAGCACGCTTGATGGCGTGTCCCAGCCGCTGCAGGCGGCCGCGGTCGAACAGCTGGCCGACGAGATACAGGGCGGCATCGATGATGCCCCACGCCACATTGCAGCCGATCACTGCGATCAACAGCTCGCGCGCACCGGCGCGGCCCTCGTCTTCGATGATCAGACCCGCACCGAGCGTGAAGGTGAGCGTCATGATCAGGCCGAACAGGACCTCGGCGAGCGACGTCGACGGATCGAGATAGCGATGCAGCACGGCCATACGATCCGATGCGGTCGCGAAGGGGACCTTCTGCGCCAAAGAAGGAGACTGTCGTTCGCCGGAACTCATGACTGGGTCGAGAATACGAACTGCGTTGCTCGGCAGCATGCGAGCAGGGGGTGCGGGCTTTTGCACCTGACACCTAGGCGCTGCTTTCGAGCAACATGGGCTCGCGGTGCAGCGCTCCATGCTTCGCCGTCTGCCCGCGCTGCCTATTGCGCTACTGCGCCTGCGTGCGCATTAACAGCAGCTCACTTCTGTGGGGTGGCTCATGAGCGGCGATCACGAAACCAAGCGGCTGCGCGAAGCCCGCGAAGGCGGCGCGCCATGGAAACACTGGGGTCCGTACCTGAGCGAGCGTCAGTGGGGCACCGTCCGCGAGGACTACAGCCACGACGGCAATGCCTGGAACTACTTCTCGCACGACCAGGCCCGCTCCCGGGCCTATCGCTGGGGCGAGGACGGCCTTGCGGGTATCTCAGACGACAAGCAGCGGCTGTGCCTGGCATTGGCGCTGTGGAACGGCGCCGATCCGATCGTGAAAGAGCGGCTGTTCGGGCTCACCAACAGCGAGGGCAATCACGGCGAGGACGTGAAGGAGTACTACTTCTACCTCGATTCGACGCCGACGCACTCGTATCTCAAGTACCTGTACAAGTACCCGCAGCGCCCCTATCCGTATGAAGACCTGGTGCACGGCAATCGTGCGCGGCGGCGCGACGAGCTGGAGTACGAGCTGCTCGATACGGGGGTCTTTGCCGAGGATCGCTACTTCGACGTCTTCGTCGAATACGCGAAGGCGACGCCCGAAGACATTCTGATGCAGATCACCGTGTTCAATCGTGGGCCGCAAGCCGCGTTGCTGCACGTGCTGCCGACGTTCTGGTTCCGCGATACCTGGAGCGAGCTGAGCGGCGCCGACCGCCCGCTATTGCGGCTTGCGAACGCTCCTGGCACGAGTGCCATCAGAGCCCTCGACTCGGAGCTTGGCGAGCGCTTCATCTACTGCGAGCAGCCGCTCGAGCTGCTGTTCACCGAGAACGAGACCAATTGGCAGCGCATCGCCAACACGCCGAACGCCACGCCCTACGTGAAGGACGGCATCAACAATTACGTCGTGCACGGTCGCGCCGACGCGGTGAACCCTCAGCGGTCGGGCACGAAAGCCGCGGCACACTACGTGACGGAGATCGGCGCCGGGCAGTCGCAGGTTTTCCGCGTGCGGCTGTCCAACGTCGAGCAGCGCCAGCCTTTCGGCGACGGTTTCGACTCGGTGATGACAGCTCGCCGGCGCGAGGCCGACGAGTTCTACGCGAGCGTGATCCCCGCAAGCCTCAGTGCGGACGCCGCCAACGTCATGCGCCAGGCGCTCGCGGGCATGTTGTGGTCCAAGCAGTTCTACTACTACGACATCGGCACCTGGCTGAAGCAGCGCAACGGCGGCGCGCCGCGCAACAAGCACTGGCGGCACCTGCGCAACGCCGACATCATTTCGATGCCGGACAAGTGGGAGTACCCGTGGTATGCCGCGTGGGACCTGGCGTTCCACATCCTCGCACTGACGCTGGTCGACCCGGACTTCGCCAAGTCGCAGCTCGACCTGATGTTGCAAGGCACTTATCTGCATCCCAACGGTCAGCTGCCGGCGTACGAGTGGAACTTCGGCGACGTCAATCCGCCGGTGCATGCGTGGTCGACGATCTTCACCTACCGGCTCGAAGCCGCCGCGCGCGGCGAGGGCGACGTCGACTGGCTCGAGAGCTCATTTCACGGGCTGCTGCTCAACTTCACCTGGTGGGTGAACCGCAAGGACCGTTCCGACAAGAACGTGTTCGAAGGCGGCTTCCTCGGGCTGGACAACATCGGTGTGTTCGATCGCAGCGCGCCGCTGCCGACCGGCGGCTACCTGGAACAAGCGGACGGCACCGCCTGGATGGCGCTGTTCTGCCAGAACATGCTGGAGATCGCCGTCGAGTTGACCATGCATCGGCCGACGTATCTGCGAATGTGCCAGAAGTTCGTCGAGCACTTCCTGTGGATCTCCTCCTCGATGTTCGCCGAGGGCGAAGGCGGGATGTGGGACGAGGAGGACGGGTTCTTCTACGACGTCCTGCAGCTCCCCAATCGCGCGGCGCAGCGACTGAAGGTTCGTTCGATGGTCGGCCTGCTGCCGCTGTGTGCCGTGACTGTGTTCGATGGGCGATTGCGCGAGCGGCATCCGGAAATCTCGGCGGTCATGCGCGACTTTCTCGAGTCGCATCCGCAGCTCACCCGCGTCATCCACGATCCGGCGCGACCGGGTTGCGAGGGCCGGTACATGGCGGCCGTGCTCGATGAGACACGCTTGCGCCTGGTGTTGGAACGCATGCTCGACGAGGGCGAGTTCCTGAGTCCCTATGGCATCCGCTCGCTGTCGCGCGCCCATGCGGATCAGCCGTTCGTCTTCCCCGTGGGCAACCAGGAGTACCGCGTTTCATACCTCCCTGCGGAATCCGACAGCGGCATGTTCGGCGGCAACTCCAACTGGCGTGGCCCAATCTGGATGCCGGTGAATCTGCTGATCATCCGGGCATTGATGCAGTACTACAGCTACTACGGCGATGATTTCACCATCGCCTGTCCGACAGGTTCGGACAAACGCATGACGCTCTATCAAGTCGCTGAGGAGCTGGGGCGCCGGCTCGGCGCGATCTTCCTGCGCAATGAGGACGGCCGCAGGCCACTGTATGGCGGAACCGAGAAGTTTCAGACCGATCCGCTGTGGCGCGACTACCTGCAGTTCTTCGAGTATTTCCACGGCGACAACGGCGCCGGGCTCGGTGCCAGCCATCAGACAGGATGGACGGGCATCATCGCGCGCGTCATGCAGATGTTCGCGACCCTCACAGCGAAACAGATCAGAGACGCTGGCATGCGGTCGACTGTGCAACGGGATTACGAAGATCCGGCAAGAACCCCGCCCTCGCCCCGGCGACCGCGCACAGGGGAAATAACAGGCTCCCCGCGTTAACGTCAGGGAACCTGCGCTAACAAGCTCAACTGACATGTGCTAGCTTGACGCCGCCATTGATTGCAGCGTCATGAGTTATATAACGATTCTCTGGTCCAGCTGCGCTGCCGCAGCGTTTCTGCTCGCTCTCCTGCACGGTCTCGCATGGATCTACGACCGCCGCGCGTATGCCAATCTGGCGTTCGCGATCGCAGCGTTGTGCCTGTGCGGTGGAGCAGCGCTCGAGCTTGCGACACTGCACGCCCGGACGCCGCAGGAATGGGGCGACCTGATCTGGTGGACTCAGTTCGCGGTTTGCGGACTCGTAGTGGGGATCGCACTGTTCCTGCGGTTGTACCTGCGCGCGGGTCGCCCCTGGCTGCTGGGTTCGCTCATCGCGCTACGCAGCATCATCCTGTTGCTGAATCTGGCGAGCGATCCGAACGTCAACTTCGAGCGCATCGACTCGGTCCGGCAGATCCCGTTCCTCGGCGAGCCGGTGACGGTCGTGGCGAGCGCGGTGACGGGGCAGTATCAGTGGCTCGCGCTGATTGCCGTGGTGCTGTTCCAACTGTTCATGCTCGACGTGGGCATCACGATATGGCGTCGCAATGCGCCCGGCGATCGACGGGTCGCGGCCATGATCGTTGCTCCGGTCTTCGCAGCCGTGGGGCTTTCTTCTCTGCTCACGCAGCTGGTGATCTGGCGGGTCGTGGAATTGCCGATCCTGCTGGTGCCTCCATTCCTGATCGCGCTCCTCGCCATGGCCATCGAGCTCAGTCGCGACGTGTTGCATGCTTCGCGGCTCGCGCGGGATCTGCGCGAGAGTGAACGACGACTCGACATGGCTGCCAGTGCGGCCGGTGCCGGACTCTGGGCGTGGGATGCGGCGACCGGACGCGTGTGGGCGACAGCGCGAGCACGAACCGCGATGGGACTCCCGCTGGATACCGATATCGAGGTGGCCAACGTTCTGCAGAACGCTCACGTCGACGATGTCACGGAGGTCAAAGCTGCGCTGCTGCAGGCGCTCAAACGCGGCGGCGAACATGCGCTGCAGTTCCGCATCGCCTCGCCCAATGGCAGCACGCGCTGGATCGTCATGAGCGGGACCGTCGATCTGCGCGAGAACGGCGAGCCAGCTCTCGTGCGCGGGGTGATACGCGACGTGACGAGTCAGCACCTCGCGGAGCAGGAGGTCAACGAATTGCGGCAGAAGCTGGCGCACGCGGGCCGCGTCACGATGTTGGGGCAGCTCGCATCCGCGCTCGCGCACGAGCTCAGCCAGCCGCTCAGCGCGATTCAGCACAACGTCGAAACGGCGCAGATCATCTTGCGGCGGGATCCTATCGACATGCGCTTGCTGCGCGACATCATCGACGACGTGCTGCGCGACGATCGGCGTGCTGCAGACGTCCTGCAGCGGCTGCGTACGTGGCTGAAGCAAGGGCGCATCAACATGGAAGTCGTCCGCATCCACGAGCTGGCGCAGGACGTGGTCGCGCTGGTGCGCGCCGATGCCACGACAAAACACATCGCAATCGATATCGCAGTGCCCGGCACGCTGCCTGCGGTGCGCGCGGATCGTGTGCATCTCTCGCAGGTGCTGCTCAATCTCATCATGAATGCCATCGATGCAGTCAACGCGACTGTCGGCTCGCAGCGGCGCGTGTCGATCGAGGCGCACGTCGATGGGGATCGCTGCTGCGAGATCTCGGTCAGCGACACCGGCGCCGGCATTCCGCCGGACCAGCTCGATCGCATCTTCGAGCCGTTCGTCACGCACAAGGCCAACGGGATGGGCATCGGCCTGTCGATCTCACGCTCAATCGTCGAGGCGCATGGCGGCAAGCTGTGGGCGGAGAACGGCGCGCGCGGCGCGACGTTCCACTTCACCGTGCCGTTGCAGGGTGCCGCGACGGTCGAGTTGGCTCAACCCGCTTGACTATTTCGGCGGCGGCGCTGCCGCCGCCGTGACTTTGCACTGACCGAAGACGATATAAGCGCCCTCGCGATCGGCGATCGCCATCGTCAGCCTGCCAGTCGTGCGATGAACCGTCGCGCTCCACACCAGCTCCAGGCTCGTGCCTTGCAGGACCAGCGACTTGCTGTTGAAGCTGAAGGACTGAATCGGCAACGCATCGTTGCGGTACGGCGTCTTCATCGACATCTTCTCGACGTCGATGTGCAGGTTGAGCTTCTTGCCGGGTTCCGGCTTGAGCGGCTTGCACGTCTGCTCGGTCGGCAGGCAATCGTGTCCGGCAGTCGGTTCGCAGTCCATCGGCTGCGTGCCGTTGAACTGCTCGGCGCCCAGCGCGCCGGCGGATACCAGGACACTGATCGTGAGCAGGCAGAGTTTCTTCATGAGCAGGCTCCCACGGCTTTGGCTTTGGTAGGCACGTTGCTACGGGCGGTGCGCGCTGCCGATCCGTATCGCGGGCAGTCAGAAGGCTTCCCCGACCGCCAGTGAGAACGTGCTGTCCTCGCGGCCCCAGGCAAAATCTGCACGCATGTTGAGCGGCAGCGCCTTGGTCAGTCGGAAACGCACGCCAGCGCCCGCCGCGGGCAGCCACGAGCCGGTGTCGATTTCGCCGAGCGCACCTGAGACTTTGCCAGTGCCGCCGAACGCGACGAAGCCCCAGCGCGGCGTCGCTTGCCAGCGCCACTCCGCCTGCATGGCGACCATCGATTCGCCAATGTAGCGGCCGGGCGTGTAGCCGCGCAGATCGACGCCGGTGCCGAACCACGCGAGCGCGAAGAATGGCGCTTCGCCGTCGACGATCTTGCCGGCAACACGCAACGCGAGCACGTTGTTCTCGCCGAACGGGCGATAGCTGTTCCATTCGAGCTCGAGCGACTGGTAGTTGCTGTCGGCGCCGAGGTCCTCGCGTGACAGCAGGCCTTCGGCCTGCGCGTACTGGCCGGAGCGCGGGTACAGATCGTTGTCGCGATTGTCGTACTCGCCATTGAGCAGCAGGTTCGAGACGGCGATCTCCGCCGGCGGAATGACGTCTGTCAGAGACGGCGGCGTGGAGTTGCGCACGCGGATATCCGTTTCGCCGCGCATGAAACCGACTCCCAGCCAGCCGTTCTTGCCGACCCGCACGGCCCCTTGCAGCATCCCGCCGTTGAACTGCTGTCCCATGCGCAGCTTGTTCTCGGCGCCGCCGGCTTCGAGCTGGATGTCGTAGAGGAGGTCGCCGGTGGCGAGCGCTACGGTGGTGCGATATCGCTGTTCGGACCAGTAGCCGCGGTGCGCAGCGAGAGCGGCCCAGCTGCCGCCTTCGGCATACATGCCTGCGGCACCCGCGACGGAATGACGCGCGTTGCTCTCGTTCTCGCTTGCGCCGTAGAGGTAGCCCGCGCCGACCACGAGACCGATGCCGAGCAGCTCATTGCGAAACGGCAGCGGCGCGACCACCCAGTTGCCGTCGGCACTCGTTTTCGAGTCCTGCGCCTTGGCCTGGCGGTCCATGTCCTCGATGAGTCGAACGCTGCTCATCGGGCCGTCGGGCTCGACGGCCGCGGAGGGTGTGAGGACGATTTGCGGGCGCGGCAGCCAGCCAGAGGATTCTTCTTGCTGTGCGAGCGCGCCCGTGTTCGCTGAAGCAGTGGCAAGCGCGATCACCGCCTGTGACCGCCACGACATGCGAGATCAACCGGTGGTGTAACCGCGCCCGGTCAGGCACGTGCCCATCGCCTTCTTGAAGGTCGTCAGTCGCTCCGTCTGTGCGGCTTGCTGCTGGCTCTTCGCCTGGTCCTCCGCAGCTTTCTTGTCCTGGCGCTTCTGGCGTCCCCCGGCGATGGCGCCGGCTGCAGCACCGACCTTCGCGCCTTCGTCCGCATCGTTGTCGGCAACTTCACCGATCACTGCGCCGGCCGCGGCGCCGCGTGCAGCGCCCTTCACGCGCTGTCCGCCTTTCGCTTCCGGCGGCGGAGCGGCGGCTGGAGGTGGCGCCTGCGGATCGATACCGGTTTGCGTCTTGGACCAGTCGTAGCACTGTTGTTCGTCGGTGCTCTGCTGAGCTGCATCCTGGCCTTTGGCCGGATAAACGATGAGTCCGAGCGACTTCGCCGTGACTGGCGCTGTCGCGGCGGGCGGGGTTTGCGATTCGACGCTCAGCGCCAGACAGCAGAGCAGTGCGGCGCCGATCGTTCCATAGCTGGAGCGCGACATGACTGCAGCTAGCTACTTCGACTTCGCCGCTTTCGGCTCGACCGTCACGGCCAGGGCCTCGACATAGGTCAGCTCGACCTCATCGCCCTTCTTCAGCTCGGAGATGAACTTCTGCGCCTTGGGATCGACCACGTCGACCGTGCGCTGCATGCCCGTCGGTCCGGTGAAGGTCACCGAGTGCTTGGTCGTGTCGACCGACTCGATCACTACTGTCGCCTTGACTCTGTTGCCCACGGCTGCGCCCGGTTTGTCGGCGCCTTGCGGCATGCGCGCGGTGCCGGTCGAGGCGTCGATCGTGCCGACCGGCGTGCCCGTGCCCTTCTTCTTGAACTCGGCAGCGAGGCCCTCGTAGTACGTCACCACGACCTCGTCGCCGACCTTGATCTTGTCGAAGTTCCGCACTTCGGCGGGGACTTCGATCGTCTGGACTTCGCTGCCTTTCTTCAGCTCGAGCATGCGCTTCTTCGCATCGACTTTCGCCACGGTTGCCGAAATCTCGTGCACTTGCTCTTTCGCCACCGGCGCCGGTTGTGCCAGTGCATTGCCGAACGCGAGTGCAGCGAGTGCTGTCAGAGAAAACAGCGAGGTCAGTTTGATCACGGCTCTCTCTCCAGAGGGTTGGAAGTCGCAGCAAATGGTGCGAGCATCGAACGGTGAGTGCAGTACGTAGCTGGGGCACCTGCACCGCATGCTTCCGCGTAGCGTCTTGCCGGCCTTGCCTGTCGCATCATGCCGCCATGAACAGAATCGCAGCCGGAGTCGTTGCCTGTTCGCTCCTCGGTGTCGCGCACGCTGCCGAGGAAAGCGGCGAGGAGCGCAACCCGCTGCAGTCCAAGTTCATCGGCGATGTCGGCTACTTCTTCCTGTCGACCGACATGCGCGTGCGTGTCGACGGCGAAACCAGCAACCAGGTCGGCTCCGACATCAACTTCGACGACACGTTCGGCATCGGCGACTTCGACCGCTTCCGCGCCGATCTGCTCTGGCGCATCAAGCCCAGGCATCTGCTGCGCGCGATGTACTTCCAGAACAACCGCCACGCGACGCGCTCGATCGAGCGCGAAGTCAATTTCCAGGACGAGACGTTCCCACTGGGCGCCACCGTCGAGGCGCGCTCCGACCTCACGGTCGCGCAACTCTCGTACGAATACGCGTTCCTGAGGCGCGAGACCTACGAGCTGGCCGGCGGCATCGGCATCCACTATCTCGATATGGGATTGAGCCTGGGCGCGACGCTCAGCGCGCAAGGCAACCAGGCGTCGCGGCGCGCCGATGCGAATGCGTCGACTTCCGCGCCGCTGCCGGTACTGGGACTGCGTTGGATGTGGCGCTTGCCGCACGACTTCTATGTCGGCGCGCAGCTCCAGTATTTCTATATCGAGCTCGATCCGTACAAAGGCAGTCTGACCGACCTGAAGGCTTCGGTCGTGTGGCAGGCGACCGATCACTTCGGAATCGGCCTCGGCTACAACGATTTCGGCTTCCGCTTCGACGTCAACAACGACCGCGACTTCGACGGTCGCCTGCGGTGGAACTACGGCGGGGCGATGGCCTTCGCCACCTTCATGTTCTGAGCGGCCGGCGCACGCGCCGGCGTGACGAACCACTTTTCCTGCGGCACGACCTTCGGTACTTCCGGATCGCCTTCGTAAGCCGGCGTCATGATCTGCACGCCGTATTCGTTGAATACATCGAGCACGTGCCGATGCAGCTCCGCGTAGCGCTGCGGCAGCTGCTGGGTCGAATCGACATAGGCATTCAGCTCGTAGCTGACCGCGAAGTCGCCGAGCGCTTTCTCCAGCACGAACGGCGCAGGATCGCGCGAGACTCCGTCAGTGCGCTCCGCCGCGAGCAGCAACATCGCCTCGACCTGGCGCCAAGGAGTCTCGTAGCCGATGGAAACCGTCGTGTGCAGGATCAGGCCGTGCGAACGCGCGAGCTTGCTGTAGTTGACGACGTGACTCTGCAGCACCAGCGAATTCGGTACGACGACCTCTTCGTTCTTCGACGTGCGCAGGTGAGTGACCAGCAGGCGCACCTCGCAGACTTCGCCGGTCAGGTCGCCCACGGTGATGCGATCGCCGACGCGAAACGCGCGCCGATAGGTCACGGTGTAGCCGGCGATGAGGCTGGCCATCGCTGAGGAAGCACCGAGCGAAAGCATCAGGCCGGCGAAGATCGACAGACCCTGGAAAGCTGCGCTGCCCGATCCGGGAAGGTAGGGATACGCGATCACGAGCGCGAGCAGGATCAGCAGGATCCGCACGATCTGATACGTCGGCTGCGCCCACTCGGCATCGAAGCTGCGCAACGGCACGCGCCCCGAGCCGACAGCCTCGAAGAACAGCGACAGCAGTTTCAGGAACCAGCGCACTCCCAGGAACAGCAGGACCAGGAAGATGAGCTTCGGGATGTAGTCGAACACTCCCGCCGTCATCGCCAGCAGCGGCAGGACGACGAGGTCCAGCAGGCGCTCCGCGGTACTGCGTGTCCAGGGAAACTGTCCCAGTGCGAACGCGCAGAGCAGATAGACGATCGCGGCGATGATGAGCCAGCGCACCGTACTCAGCGCACCGTCGAGTCCGCGCCAGATACTCTCCGCCCTGACGACCTCGAACGATTGAATGCTCAGGCTGTGAACGCGCTTGCGATAACGCTGATCCAGCTTCAGTCGCAGGCGGCGAAAGCCAACCCAGGTGAGCCACAAGGCCAGCGCCGCAACTGCTGTTGCGGCACCGGCCACCAATGCGGATTGCACCAATCGCTCGGGTGTGCGTTCCGCCCGGTAGCGGACGATGGCGTCGCGAACGCGCATCGCGCGCACCAGCGCCGCGTCGGCAACGGAGACTCCGGAGACTCCTTCGATTGCAGCATCGGCGCCGATCACGCCGATCAGATGCCTGCTGCCTGCGACGATATCGACGCGGCTTTCGTGCTGCTCGGTCTTGATGGCAGTGGCAGCGATGCTCGGATCGTTGGCAGCGGCGACGATGCGCTCGCTGGCGCGTGCCGCGCGCTGGGCCGCGGGAAACGATGCGCTGCCCGCGACACGAAACAG
Source organism: Steroidobacteraceae bacterium (assembly GCA_035275145.1). GTDB lineage: Bacteria > Pseudomonadota > Gammaproteobacteria > Steroidobacterales > Steroidobacteraceae > Steroidobacter. The sequence goes on from DATENH010000226.1 coordinate 14,812, forward strand.
CACCACACCATCGACGACGACCGGCGCCGAGTCCGGAGCGGCCTGAGCGTCGACGTCTTCGCTGGCCTGCTCCGCGGCCAGCGCCGGCCGCAGCAGCAGGCACGCTACTACGAGGAGTATGCGCGTCAGAACCGCCACGCTGCTGTCAGCCAGAGCGCGTACGCGTCGTCGACGTCGTCGATGTCGAAGAACTCGTACTCGATCTTGGTGTTGAGGTGTTCGAAGAACGTAACGCCGGCGCCGACGCCGTACGTTACCGCTTCGGCGCTGCTCGAGCCGTTGAATACGTTGCCGTTGTTCGGACCGGCGTTGTCGAAGTTGACGCGCAGGTCCGCATCGTGCCAGTAGTAGCCCAGCTTGCCGGAGAGCTCGAAGATGCCGATCGGTATCGAGCCGATGACATAGGTCGCGACGCCGGCGAACTCGACCTTGTACTTGCCGCTCGATCCGGTGGCGTCGAAGTTGCCGTTCGGCGCGCCCAGATCGATGTAGTCCGCCTCGAGCGCGATGTACGGGTTGAAGCGCCAGCCGAGCATGAGCTTCCAGGCGGAGTCGTCCGCATCCAGATCCTCGAGCACGTCGCCGACGCCTTCGAGACTGTCGATCTTGACGTCGAACTGACCAAGGCCCGCGCCGATATAGAAACCGGACGTGTCCGGTTCATCCGCGGCGGCCGAATGCGAGATGCCCAGACCGAGCAGAACTGCCACCGCCGCAGCGAGAGCTCTGCGAATGCCGGTTGTCCTGAACATGATTGTGTACTCCTATTTCGACTCGGCGGCCTCCGGCGCCTTCACCGGATACTTCGCGAAGATGTCCGCAACCACGCTGCCGATCGCGGCGCCCGGGTTGTCGCGCATCTGCTGCGTGAGCCGTGCCTCGGCGACGCCCTGCCAGACCAGTTGCTTTTTCGACGCGTCGACCAGATCGATCGCGAGCGTGCCCTGCTGGTAGTGCGTCGTGTAAACGTCCTGCGGATAGCCGCCCCAGGCTCCATACATGCCGCCGCGGTAACCGTAGAAGCCGTAGGACGCGGACGTGCCTGTGCTGTTCACCTCGGTCCGGTTCTCGACGTTGGTGCTGAAGTTCACCAGCAGCTGCGGCTGCGGCGATTCCTGAATACCGCGCTTCGTCAGCTCGGCGCGGGTCGCGTCTTTGAGCCGGCCGGTCAGCATCGTTGCGTACTTCGACTTGTCGGTCGACAGCTGGTCGAAGAAGCCGAAGGTTTTGTAGGCGGTGAAATCTACGGACGGATCGCCGTCGGCGCGGATCTTCGGTCCGCTGGTGCACGCCACTGCGAGCGCGCAGAATCCAACGATGACCACGAGCCGCGTGAGTGTCTTCTGCAACATAGCGCCACGCTCCAATGTGCCGGAATAACGGCGCCTGCACTATCAAGTAAGCGGCGGCACACCAGCCATACGGACAGAGGGCAGGCGGGGGCTCCAGTAGCGATAGAGCAACGCGCACAGCACAGCCACGAAACCCAGCACGAGTATCAGCACGATGGCGAGCTTGAAGATGTGATCGATGATGCCGTTCACCTCTTGCGTCGCCGCACGCGTCACGTGCTCGACGTCCTTGCTCGAAGTGTTGAGCTGCAGGAGCAGGGCCTGCACACGGTCGGCGGCCGCGGCCAGATCGCGAGCCGTCGCGGCATATTCGGTGATGTCGAAAGGACGCTTCGGCGTGGCTGGATCTGCGGTCGCCGGCGTGGACTCGTTCGGCTGAAATCGCCCGACGAACGCATCGAGCGCAGTCACCGTGCCGGTGACTGACTGCGAGGTCCGCGTCCCTGCATCGAGCACGTCGCGCACGCTCACGAGCAGCGGCTGCAGGCGCTCCTGTTGGGCGTTCAACGTGGACGTGAGCTCGCTGATGATGGCGTGTCGCTCGCTCGCAATGATTTCGGGCGCACGAGCCGAGAGCTGGCCCATCGCTTCGGCTGCGAGACTCAGGCGATCGATATTTTGCAGAGTGCGCTCCGCTTCCGGCATGGCTGCGAGCTGATACACGAGCCGCTCGATCTCCATGTCGAGCAGGCTCGGAGCGCGTTGCAGATAGTAGATCGTGCGCTCGGCAAGCTGCCGCGTCTGCTCGAGCTCGCGTACCGCGGGATCGAGATTGCTGAGCGGATCGAGGCCGATCAGGCCGAACAGGCCGCCGCTCTGCTGCTGCCGCTCGCCGCGACGAACCTCGAGTGCGGCGAAGTCCGCGAAGCGCACTTGTGCCACGGAGCGTGCAGCCGGATTCTCGGCGCGCCAGCGATCGATTGCCGCGCGTAACTCTTTCGCCTGCTCTTCATTGAGTACGCCATTCAGCAGCGACCACGACTGCTGCTCGAGATGGCGATGTGCATCGAGTAGCGCTCGCGCTCGCTCGCCATAGTCCTGGCCCAATCGATCTTCGACGACCATGCGGCTCAGCGTCGCCAGCACCACCATGTCGAGAGCATTGATCGTCGGATTGGTGCCGCTGGCAATCGTGTAAGCAGCGGTCGCCTGACTGACGCGCCAGTTGTGGGCTCGCAGCCGCACTTCCGGCGGCGTGGATTCGAGCTCCAGCTTGGCGATCGGATCGCCGATGCGTCCGGTGTAGTCGTCCGCGAAGCGCATGACTTTGAGCTGCAGCGCTTGCATCTGGGCGGCGCGGACTTTGGATTCTTCTTGCCCGGGAGTCAGGCGCTGCACCGTCGAGCAGCCGACGACTGCCGCGAGCATGCAATGCCCCAGCGCGAGCACGAAGCAGAGCCGAAGCGCGGACATGGTCGAGCATGCTCCGGGCGGCAGAAATTGCGGCAATACGTATCCAAGGCGCCGGTCGCACCCGGCTTTCGGATTGCAGAATCCGCTGCGTAGCACATGAATGTGTTGGGGAGGGCACCGCAGCCAGGTACAGGAGTGCGACCCTATGAGCAGCAAGACACTCACGATCCTTTCCGCGGCGTGTCTGATCGCGTGCGCATCCGCAGCCGACGCACAGGGCAAGACGGAGCGGTCGTTCACGGCCGTGTCGGACAATTGCGCCTCGGTCCAATGGTCCGAGCAGACGCTGGCGAGTTATCCCAAGATCGGCGCGGCCTGTCAGGGCGTGCAGGAGCGCAACGGCAAGCGCTACGTCAAGTTTCAAGGCACGGTCAAGCGCGTCGTGAACCACGGTGAGCAGCTCGTCATCAACTTCAAGGATGCAGGCGGCTTGACGCTGACGCCGCCGCCGGATCTGAGCCTGTCCATCAACGGCAAGAAGACGCCGATCTCGCAGCTCGAGCGCGGCGCCGAGCTGAAGTTCTATGTCGCCGAGGATCGCCTCGCGGCGCAGTTCCCGGTGGAGCCGGAAGTCGAGATACGGTCGGCGCGCTTCGTGGTCGTGCCGATCTATCTGCACGAGCCCACTGAGCAGCTCGCGTCGTTGCCGCACACTGCCGGTCCGTTGCCGCTGCTGGCGCTCGGCGGCTGGCTCACTCCGGGTCTTGGAGGACTGTTGTCGCTGTATCGCCGTCGTCGCCAGTGAGTGCCTCCCCTGAGGCGACGCGGCTCCCGTCGCCTGCCGGGCTCGTGCCGGCAGGCGTCTTTTCGGCGCGGACGATGAAGCGCTGCGGTGCCGACCCGACGAAGTAGAACGGGTAGCAGGTCACGAGCGTGATCGCATCCTTCGTCGTTGCGGCGAGCACGCTCACGTTCGACGGTTCAACGATGGCTGTCGAGACGATTCGATAGGTCGCGCTGCCGTCGAGCCGCTGCAGCACCAGCGTCTGTCCGACGCGCGCGGCCTTGAGCACGCGGAAGAAGCCGTCGCGGTGCGC
>DATENH010000227.1:0-4085 GCA_035275145.1 Steroidobacteraceae bacterium
TGGCCGCGACTTGGAGCACCTTGATGCTGCCGCCCGAGGTGCGGGCATAGATCGGCTTGCCGCCGCCGTTGAGGGTACCGGTCAACTTGTGCTCGCTCAGCTCGGTCGTCGTGACCGGGATCTCGGTGCGCACCGAGCCGCCACTGGTCGCGGCATCGAGCTCGCCCGTCGTGCCCTTCGGTACCCGCACCGTCAGATCGCCGCCGGAGCTCGACACCGAGATGCCGCGGTTCTCGCCGACCAGTTCCGCCGTGACGTCGCCGCCGGAGGTGTGCGCCGCGATCTTGCCGTCGATCGTCGCGCGGATGTCGCCGCCGGAGGTTTTCAGATCGGAGTCGCCGCGGACATTGCGGGCGATGACGTTGCCGCTGGACGTGCGCGCCACGACCTTGCCGACGACGTCGTCGAGGTGGATGTAGCCGCCGGAGGTCTTGGCATCGAGATCGCCGTTGAGGCGTGCGATGTCGATGTCGCCGCCCGAGGTGCTGACGCGCGTCTGGCCGTCGACTTGCTCGACGCGCATGTCGCCGCCGGAGGTCTGCATGTCCACCGGGCCGTGAATGTCCGTGACCCGGACGTCGCCGCCGGAAGTGCGGCCGCGCGCCGTGCCCTGCAGCTGTCCGACCGTGATGTCGCCGCCGGAGGTGTGAATGTCGAAGTTGTATTCGCGCGGGACCTGCACCTCGATCTTGCTATCCTGGTTCCAGACCCCGAACCAGCTGGTCCAGCTGCCGGAATGCTGCTTGGCCAGGACTGTCACATCGTTGCCGGTCTGTTCTGCCGACAAGTCGATGCGTTCCACCGAACGCTCGTTGCCGGTCAGCAGGATGTGCACGACGACCTGGTTGCCGCCCGTTCCTGTGACTCGCAGGTCGGCGCCGGCGCCGTCCGCCTCGATCGTCAGCCGGCCGCCGGGGGCGACGGTGAAGGTGCGGTCGAGGCGCTTTTCGGCGGCGTGGGCGGCGAAGGAGCTGGCAAGCAGGCAGACGCCGACGGCGCTGACGAATCGAACGGACATGCAGATTTCCCTCTGGCGAGTTGTTCTGCCTTTTGGGACGCTAACCCGCCCCGAAAGGTTGCAGCGGACACTATGCAGGAACGCAATCCCCAAGCGGAACAGATGGCCGACGAGTCGATGCTGCGCAATCTGGCTGCGCAGGCCGACGCGATCTGGCCGCAGGAGCAGCCGCTGTTCGACCGGTACCGGCTGCTCAAGGGTGCGCGCATCGCCGACATCGGTTGCGGCAGCGGCGAGATCACGTCGCGGCTCGCCGCACGCTACCTCGAGGCCGAGCTGGTGGGCGTCGACATCCTCGAAGGATCGGTCGCCTATGCGCGCCGCCGGTATACATCGTTGGCGCCGCGCGTCCGTTTCGAGCAGGGCGATGCGTTCGAGCTGAAGCTGCCTGCCGGGCATTACGACCTCGTGGTGTGCCGGCACATGACGCAGGCGGTGCCGGAGCCGCAAAGAGTGCTGGCCGAGCTGCAGCGCATCTGCCGGCCGGGCGGGTGGGTCCACGTGCTGAGCGAGGACTACGCGATGATCCACGCGGCCGCGGGCAAGGTCGATCCGGACCGTCTGTGGCACGAGGGCGTGATTGCGTTCGCGCGCGCGACTGGCTCCGATGCGCGCGTCGGGCGGCGCACGTGGTCGCTGATGAAGCAGCTCGGCTTCGAGGAGCTGCACGTCGACTACATCGTGCTCGATACGATCCGCGTGCCGCGCGCAACGTTTGCCGCGATCATCGCGGCCTGGCGCGACGGATATTCGGAAGCATTGGCGCGACACACGGCGCTCAGTATCGACGAAGTGCGCGAGCTGTTCGACTACACGGTCGATGCGATCAACGATCCTGACCAGTACGTCGTCTGGCACATCCCGATCGTCAGCGGCAGGAAGTCACACTGACAACGGCAATTTGCCTTCGACCGACACCCGCTCCAGCTTCGGCGTCTCGCCTCCTTTCCACAGCTTCGCCCGATGCACGACTCGATACGCCAGCGGGCCGCCGTCCTGCGTCGTGCTCCGCTCGAGCGGCCGCGGAATGCACACGAACTCCACTTCGAGCGCGTCAGCCATCGCGCTCACCGCCGCGTACCCGTGGCCACCGAGATCGAGGAACTGCAAGTGCGGCGACATCTCGCGATTGGACAGCTTCAGCGCGCGCTCGTAGTCGCCGCTCTGCACGTACTCCAGGCACGATCGCACACCGTGTAGCAGCAGCATGTTCACCATCCGCTGATACGGCGCGTCCGGCGCGGCCTGATGCACGAACAGCGGGCGCAGCGGATGATCCTTCGGCATGTTGTGCTCGAGACCTTCCGGCAGGCCGGGCGCCGAGATCGAGCCGGTGATGAACTCGACCCCGACCGGCTCGAACGGCCGCGGTGGCAAGGTCTTCGCGGCGCGGCCGGCCCAGAACGAATGGCGATCGCCGCAGACGATCGCGAAGCCGCCGATGCGCTGCTGCCGTACGAAGTCGAAGATCTCCGCGCGCTCGGTCACGTAACCGCTCCAGTCGCCGCCGCCGAACGACGCGTATCCCGCGCCGGGCCACGCGCTCTTCGCGACGCCGGGCGGCAGATTCTGCGGATCGGTGCGCCAGTCGAGCGTGCCGAGCGAGTTGCCCCAGATCTTCCAGGTCGCGGTCGAGCTCTTGAGCTGCTCCTTGAACCACTGCTTCTGCGCGCTACCGAGCATGCTGTGCGGCGGCGAATTCTTGCGCGCATTGGGGAATTCCTGGTCGCCGAAGCGGATCGTCGCGGGCGCGTGACCATTGGCGTAGGCGCGGCCCGCGTCGAAGATCTCGTTCACTTCCTCGGGCACGAGGTTCGGATAGTCCGCGCTGTTGAACGGATCGGCGGCGGGCGTGTCCATCGCGCATTCCGTCTGGAACGAATGCTGGTCGGTGAGCACGAGGTCGACGTTGCGGCCGAAGCGCAGGCGCCGATAGATGTGCAGGCTGTCGATCGCCGCAAGATTGTTGGGTTCCTGGCCGATGCCGTGCTCATCGAAGCGCTCGACCGGTGCGTCCACGACTTTCGGCGGCGTGAAGCGTTCGAGCTCGCCGCCGCCGGGTTTGCCGATGCGCGCCGGCTGGAACTCGAACCAGGCTTGATTCGCCGCGACCTTGCGCGTCTGCGCGGGATGTCCGGCTTCGACGGTCTTGACGAAGCCTTGCCAACCGCGCCACGAGAACTCGTGATTGTCCCAGACGCACACGAACGGCAAGTGCGCGCGTGCGTCCTGCAGGTCCGGATCTTTCAAGTAGCCGTGATACAAGGCGCGGTAGTCGTCGAGTGTGACGGGCACGTGGAAATCGCGCACCTTGTCGCCGGGATCGAAGCGCACGACGTCGCGCAGGCGCCGGTCGTACATGCCCTGCGGCCGGTCCTCGGGATACCAGACGAGCTCGTAGATGAAATCGCCGAGGTGCAGAACGAAATCGAGCTGCCGCTCGGGCGGACGCTGCATGTCTTCGAAGATCATGCGTCGATACGCGTTCTGCGCGCCCTGGCAGACGTTCTGGCAGCTCACGAACGCAAAGTTCACGCGGCGCGCCTCGTTCTCGCGCGGCGCTGTCTTGGTGCGACCGATCCGACTGCCGTGGCCTTGCTCGTCGCTGAAGCGATACCAGTACACGCTCGCAGGCTCGAGGCCGGCGGCGAGAATGCGACACGTCCAATCGTTGTCCGCGGACAGCGCTGCTTGCGAGGTCGCGACGACATGCTTGAATTCCTGATCGCGCGCGACTTCGACAGTGAGCTGTTTGGCGGCTGCGCCCGCTGCGGGCGGACGGCGCGTCCATAACAGGACGCTGTCAGGGTGCGGGTCACCCGATGCAATGCCCTGCGGATAGAGATCGCGTCGCTCCGACCACTGCAACTCGGATTCGCGCGCGCCGCTACGTGCCCACGCCAGCGTCGCACCGAGCGCGGCGGACAGCTCGATGAATTCACGACGGTTCATGAGGAAATTCTCCATCTATGCGACGCCGTGCGCGCGCGGGAGTAACATCTCGCGCGCAAGCATCGCACGCCGCATCCTCACCGCAAAGATTCGGACACATCGGACACACTCATGA
>DATENH010000228.1:0-8263 GCA_035275145.1 Steroidobacteraceae bacterium
CGACCCAGTCGCAGTCTCAATAAGACTTCGATGGCCTTCCTGAAGCACTCCGTCGCCCTGGTCGCTGTCGCGCTCACGGCGATGAGCTCGGCCGATGCTGCGGACCGCGCCGCGCGCGAATGGCTCGAGCGCATGTCCGAGTCGCTCGCCACCCGCAACTACGATGGCCGCTACCTGCACGTGCGCAACTCGCGCACCGAGACGTTTCGGATCATCCACCGGGTCGAGAAGGGCAAGGTCACCGAGCGGCTGATCTCGATCGACGGCGGCCGCGAGATCATTCGCAACCAGGACGAGGTGCAGGCCTATCTGCCCGACCGTCGCCTGGTGGTGGTCGAAAAACGCACCGACGACCGCACGCTGATGGCGACGGTGCCGATCTACAACGAGCAGCTCGAAGCCCACTACAGCATCGAGCGCGGCGCCTTCAAGAAGGCGCTGGGCCGCCGCACGCAGGTGATCCTGGTGCAGCCGCGCGACCAATATCGCTATGGCTACCGGCTCTGGCTCGACGACGAGACGGCGATGCCGCTGATGTCGCAGCTGTGCGATCGCAACGGCAATGTCATCGAGCAGATCGTGTTCGCCGAGCTGAATTTCCGCGAGCGCATCGCCGCGGACGCCGTGAAGCCCGCCGTCTCCGGCGAGGGCTTCCGCTGGGTGCGCCAGGATGCGCAGGTACCGCGCATGGCCAACGTGCCGCTCGGCTGGAACATGATCCGCCTGCCGTCCGGCTTCCGCCTGACGACCTGGCGCCTGCAGGTCATCCAGGGCTCGAATACCCCGGTGCGGCACCTCGTGCTCTCGGACGGGCTCGCGTCGGTGTCGGTCTTCATCGAGCCGCGCTCGCCGCAGACTGAAGCGATGCGCGGGCTGGCCAAGGTCGGCGCCGCATTCGCGTTCTCGCGCGACCTGGACGGTCACCAGGTCACCGCTGTCGGCGAAGTGCCGGCCGCGACGGTCGAGGCGATCGCCGAGGCCGTGACCAAGGAAGAAGCCGCGCTCGCTCCGATCGCCCGCGAGCAGCGCCAGTAAGCGGTCCGCACCCCGATGCCCCAGTGGACGGTTTACAGCCGTACCGACTGCAGCCTGTGCGAGCACATGCTCGAGCAGCTGGCAGAGCTGCTCGGCCCGCAGGCCCCGGTGCAGGTGGTCGATATCGAGGGCGACCCCGAGCTGGAACGTAAGTACGGCACGCGTATTCCCGTGCTGCTGGCAGACGGCGAGTTCGTCTGCGCCTACCGGCTGGACTCCGAGCGCGTACGGGCCTACTACCCGCTATAATCCGCCGCCGCTTGAGCCCCCCGGCCCTCTGATGAAGCTGATCCGCAACTTTTCCATCATCGCGCACATCGATCACGGCAAGTCCACGCTGGCCGACCGCTTCATCCAGCTATGCGGCGGATTGGAAGCCCGCGAGATGGAAGCGCAGGTGCTCGACTCCATGGACCTGGAGCGGGAGCGCGGCATCACGATCAAGGCGCAGAGCGTGTCGCTGCGCTACCAGGCCCGCGACGGTCAGACCTACCAGCTGAACATGATCGACACGCCCGGCCACGTCGATTTTTCCTACGAAGTCTCCCGCTCGCTGGCTGCCTGCGAAGGCGCGCTGCTGGTCGTCGATGCGGCGCAAGGTGTCGAGGCGCAGAGCGTGGCCAACTGTTACACGGCGATCGAGCAGGGGCTCGAAGTCCTGCCGGTGCTCAACAAGATCGACCTGCCTTCGGCCGACCCGGCGAAGGTCATCAAGGAGATCGAGGAGATCATCGGCATCGAGGCGCACGACGCGCTGCGGGTCAGCGCCAAGACCGGCGAGAACGTCCCGGAGCTGCTCGAAGAGCTGGTCCGGCGCATTCCGGCGCCGGGCGGCAACCCCGACGGGCCGCTGCAGGCGCTGATCATCGACTCGTGGTTCGACAACTATGTCGGCGTGGTGTCGCTGGTGCGCGTGATGAACGGCTCGCTCAAGACCGGCGCGAAGATCCGCGTCTGGTCGACCGGCCGGGCGCACCAGGTCGACAAGCTCGGCCGCTTCACGCCGAAGTCGATGACCAGCGAGACGCTCGAAACCGGCGAGGTCGGCTTCGTGATCGCCGGCATCAAGGAGATCGACGGCGCCCCGGTCGGCGACACGATCACGCTCGATGCGCGACCGGCGAGCGAGCCGCTGGCAGGCTTCAAGAAAGTGCAGCCGCGCGTGTTCGCCGGCCTGTTCCCGGTGAAGTCGGAGGACTACGAGTCGTTCCGTGACGCGCTGGCGAAGCTCAAGCTCAACGACTCGGCGCTGCATTACGAGCCGGAGGTTTCGACCGCGCTCGGCTTCGGTTTCCGCTGCGGCTTCCTCGGGCTGCTGCACATGGACATCGTGCAGGAGCGCCTGGAGCGCGAGTACGACCTGACCCTGGTCACCAGTGCGCCGACGGTCGTTTACGAGATCGCGCTCACCGACGGCACTACCGTCTACGTCGACAACCCGGCGAAGCTGCCGCCCAGCAACGAGATCGAAGACATCCGCGAGCCGCTCATCACTGCGAACATCCTGCTGCCTCCGGAGTACGTCGGCGCAGTCATCAAGCTGTGTACCGACAAGCGCGGCAAGCAGACCAAGATGCTGTACGTCGGCAACCAGGTGTCGCTGCAGTACGAGATGCCGCTCGCGGAAGTCGTGCTCGACTTCTTCGACCGCCTCAAGTCGGTGAGCCGCGGTTACGCGTCCTTCGACTATGAGTTCAACCGCTTCGAGAGCGCGCCGGTCGAGCGGCTCGACGTGCTGATCAACGGCGACGTCGTCGACGCGCTGTCGATGATCGTCCACCGCGACAACGCGTATCACCGCGGCCGCGAGCTGGTCGACAAGATGCAGGAGCTGATTCCGCGGCAGATGTTCGAGGTCGCCGTGCAAGCGGCGATCGGCAGCCACATCATCGCGCGCGCGACCGTGAAAGCTCTGCGCAAGAACGTCCTTGCCAAGTGTTATGGCGGCGACATCACGCGCAAGCGCAAGCTCCTGGAGAAGCAGAAAGAAGGCAAGAAGCGCATGAAGCAGCTCGGCTCCGTCGAGATCCCGCAAGAAGCGTTCCTCGCGGTGTTGCAGGTCGGCAAGGAAAAATAAGCATGATTTTCGATTTCTCGTTCATCCTGGTCGCTGCCACGGTGCTGACCGGGGTCATCTGGGGCCTCGACAGCTGGCTGTTCAAGCCGAAGCGCGTGGCCGCAGCGCCGGCGGCGGCGGCTGCGACCCAGGACGGGAGCGGCGCGCCCGAGGGCGTCCGCGAGCCGGTCGTCGTGGAGTACGCGCGCTCGTTCTTCCCGGTGATCCTGATCGTGCTGCTGATCCGCTCGTTCCTGTTCGAGCCGTTTCGCATTCCGTCCGACTCGATGATGCCGACGCTCCTCGACGGCGACTTCATCTTCGTCAACAAGTACGCGTACGGCCTGCGCCTGCCGGTGCTCAACAGCAAGATCGTCAAGATCGGCGAGCCGCAGCGTGGCGACGTGATCGTGTTCCGGCTGCCGCGCGATCCCTCGATCAACTACATCAAGCGGCTGATCGGGCTGCCCGGCGATCACGTCGTGGTGAAGGACGACCGGGTATTCGTCAACGGCGAAGCCATGCCGGTGCGCGACGACGGGATGTACGAAGGGCAGGGCCAGTCCGGCGCGCGCAACCCGAACGCACGCCTCGCGGTCGAGCAACTCGGCAGCGTCGAGCACCACGTACTGTTCCAGAACGGGCGCCAGCCGACCGACTTCGACCAGATCGTGCCCGAGGGTCACTACCTCTTCATGGGCGACAATCGCGACAACAGCCAGGATGGGCGCTTCCCCCAGGTCGGCTTCGTCCCGGAGGGCAACCTGGTCGGCAAGGCCGTGCGCATCTGGCTGAACTGGGACCTGCCGGACGCGCCGATCTGGAGCCGGATCGGCGATCCGATCCACTGAAGCGCCGGCCGAGCGGACAGCGGCGACGGATAGCGGATAGTGAGGACTGGCTGCTGGACGTCGGCGCTTTCTTATGACAAGAGAGCGGCAGTGAAAACTGCTACTTCCTACACCATCCGGAGCTCGACTATGCGTTCTCGCCAGGGCGGGGCCACTTTACTCGGCATGTTGGTGATCCTTGCGATCCTCGGCTTTGCTCTCTATGCCGCAATCCGCTTGACCCCGGTTTTCTTCGAGTACCTGTCAGTGGTGCGCGCGCTCGAGCAGACCGCCAAGGAAAATTCGGACGGGGCCAGCCTGGACGCGTTGCGGGTCTCGCTCGACCGCCGCTGGACGGTCGAGGACATCCACAGCATCGCCTCCAAGGAAATCGAGATCAAGAAGGCCGGCAGCGGCTGGACGATGCGCGCCTGGTACCGGGCGGAAGTGCCGTTCGTCGCCAACGTTTCGCTGGTCGCGGATTTCGACAAGACGGTCCGGGTCGGCGGCGGCAGCGGCACCTGATCCGAGCCTTTGAAGACGGCACGCGAATGGCTGCATGACGCGCTCGGCTACCAGTGCCGCGACCCGGCGCTGCTCGAAGCGGCCCTGACTCACCGCAGCGCCGGCGGCCAGCACAACGAGCGGATGGAATTCCTCGGCGACGCAGTGCTCAACTGCGTGGTCGCCATGCTGGTGTTTCGCGAATTCGGCGCTGCCGACGAGGGCGAGCTGTCGCGCTTCCGGGCCAGCCTGGTCAGCGGCGAGGCGCTCGCCGTGGTCGCGGCCGAGATCGAGCTCGGCGAGCAGCTGCGGCTCGGCTCCGGCGAATTGAAATCCGGCGGCTTCCGCCGCAAATCGATCCTGGCGGATGCGCTCGAAGCGCTGTTCGGCGCCATCTACCTCGACGGCGGCTTCGAGGCCGCGCAGCAGGTGATCGAGCGCCTGTTCGTGCCGCGCCTGGATCGGCTGCCGAGCGCGGCGGAACTGAAGGATCCGAAGACCCGTTTGCAGGAAACACTGCAGGCGCGTGGCCTGCCGCTGCCGAGCTATGCAGTCGAATCGACGTCCGGCGAGGCGCACAATCAGTTGTTCCAGGTGCGCTGCTCGGTCGATGCGCTGGGCTTGCGGGTGGTGGCGAGCGGCCCGAGCCGGCGGCGTGCCGAGCAGGCGGCCGCGCAATTGATTCTCAACGCACTCATGCAGACGTTACAGAGAGATTCCAGTGAATGAGCCCGTGAACGAGGCGGCGGCCGGGCATCGCTGCGGATTTGCCGCGATCGTCGGGCGGCCGAACGTCGGCAAATCGACGCTGCTCAACGCGCTGCTCGGCCGCAAGATCAGCATCGTCAGCCCGAAGCCGCAGACCACGCGCCACCGCATCCTCGGCATCCTCTCCAGGCCCGACGCGCAGGTGATCTTCGTCGACACGCCGGGCCTGCACGCCGGCGCGCGGCGCGCGATGAACCGGCACATGAACCGGGCCGCGCTCGCTTCGTTGCAGGACGCCGACGTGAACGTGTTCGTGGTGGAGGCGTTGCGCTGGACCGAGGAAGACCAGCGCGTGCTCGACGAGCTGGTGAAGCAGAATCGCCCGATCATCCTGGTGCTCAACAAGGCCGACAAGGTCTGGCCGAAGGAACGGTTGCTGCCGTTCATCGAGGAGCTCGGACGGCGCGCGACCTTCGCCGAAGTCGTGCCGCTGTCGGCGCTGAAGCACAGCAACATCGAGCAGCTGCCGACGACCATCGCCCGCTATCTGCCGGAGTCGCCGGCGCATTTCCCCGAGGATCAGCTCACCGATCGCTCCGACCAGTTCCAGGCGGCGGAGATCGTTCGCGAGAAGCTGACCTTGCGGCTGCGGCAGGAGCTGCCGTACGGGCTGACCGTCGTGATCGAGCAGTTCAAAGAAGAAGACGGACGCCTGTTGATCAACGCCGTGATCTGGGTCGAGCGCAGCGGCCAGAAGGCGATCGTCATCGGCAACGGCGGCGAGCAGCTCAAGGAAGTCGGCCGTTCGGCGCGGCTGGAAATGAACGAGCTGTTCAAGCGCCCGGTGCATCTCGAGCTGTGGGTGAAGGTGAAGGAGAACTGGTCCGACAACGAGACAGCCCTGCGCCAGCTCGGCTACGAGACGTGAGCGAGCCGCGCAAGGTCCAGCTGCAGCCGGCTTACGTGCTGCATCATCGCCCGTATCGCGACACCAGCCGGATCCTCGAATTGTTCACGCGCGACTACGGTCGCGTCTCGGTGTTCGCCCGCGGCGCGCGCAGCGCGCGCAAGGCGGGCACCGCCCTGACCTCGATCCTGCAACCGTTCAATCGCCTGCTGATTTCCTGGAGCGGCCGGGGCGAGGCCGGCCAGCTGATCGCCGCGGAGTTCGACGGCGCCGTGTCCTCGTTGCCGCCGGACCGTCTGGTCAGCGGCTTCTATCTGAACGAGCTGCTGCTGAAGCTGTTCGCGCGTCACGACGGCCATCCCGACGTGTTCGCCCTGTACGGCGCCACGCTGGAGGCTCTCAAGGTCGATGCGGAAGGCGTGCGTCCGCTGCGATTGTTCGAAAAGCGGCTGCTGGATGCGCTCGGCTACGGGCTCGCGCTGGAGCGCGAGGTCGAAATCGATCGCCCGCTGGAGCAGCGCTATGCCTATCGCTATCGCTTCGACAGGGGCGCGACGCGCATCGACGGCGTAGCGGAAGGCGTCGACATCTTTTCCGGACGAACGCTGCTCGCCGTCGCTCGCGAGGATTTCGCGGACCCGGCTGTCTGCGCCGAGGCCCGCACGCTGCTGCGCGCCGCACTGGACCGCTGCCTCGACGGCAAAGAACTCCGCTCTCGCGAGGTGATGCTGGCATTGAGACGCCGACGGGACTAGCTACAATCCCCGCCATGCTCCACCTCGGTGTCAACGTCGACCACGTCGCCACACTGCGCCAGGCTCGCCGCGCGACCTATCCCGACCCGGTTTTCGCCGCGCTGATCGCCGAGCAGGCCGGCGCCGACAACATCACCATGCATCTGCGTGAGGATCGCCGTCACATCCAGGACCGCGACATCCGGGTCGCTCGCGAAACGCTGCAAACCCGCCTCAATTTCGAGATGGCGGCCACCGACGAGATGGTGCGCATTGCCAGCGAAGTGCGGCCGGCGGACTGTTGCCTGGTTCCCGAGCGTCGCGCCGAGGTGACGACCGAGGGCGGACTGGACGCAGCCTCGCAAGTCGCAACGCTCACACCGATCTGCCGGCGACTCGCCGATGCCGGCATCCGTGTCTCGTTGTTCATAGATCCCGATCCGGCGCAGCTCGATGCGGCGGTGCGCATCGGTGCGCCCGCAGTGGAGCTGCACACCGGCGCCTACGCCGATGCACGCGGCGAACGTCAAGCACGAGAGTTACAGCGCATCCGCGACGCTGCGCGGCACGCGAGCAGTCTCGGGTTGATCGTGCACGCCGGGCACGGCATGAACTACCACAACGTGCAGCCGATCGCGGCGATCCACGAGATCGTCGAGTTGAACATCGGTCATGCCATCGTCGCGCGCTCGGTGCTCGATGGCATGGCGCGCGCCGTGGCGGAGATGAAGCGGCTGATGGTCGAGGGGCGCGAGGCGAGCGCCCGCGCATGATTTTCGGCATCGGCACGGACGTGGTGCGGCTGGAGCGCGTGCAGCGTGTGCACGAGAAGTTCGGCGAGCGGTTCGTCGAGCGGCTGCTGCTGCCGGCCGAGCAGGAGGCGTTTCGCCGCTACAAGCGGCCGCTGCGCTTCCTCGCGATGCGCTTCGCCGCGAAGGAAGCGATCGTCAAGGCGATGGGCACGGGCTTTGCGCACGGCATGTGGATCCGCGACAGCGGCGTCGTGTCGAATGCCTGGGGCAAGCCTGAGATCATCTGGTCGGAGCGCGGCCGGCGCATGTGCGAAAAGCTCGGTATCGGCGAAGGCCACGTGACGCTGACGGACGAGGCGGGGCTGATCGTCGCCGTCGCCGTGTTGATGCGGAAGTAGCTTCAGGATTCATCGGGCCATGGCCATATTCGTCTTCGACATCGAGACCGTTCCCGACGTGGAGCTCGGGCGCCGCGTCTACGGCCTGCACGACCTGAGCGACAAGCAGGTCGGCTACGTCATGCAGGCGAAGCGCCGCGAAGAATCCGGCAGCGAGTTCCTGTCGCTCGAGCAGCAGCGCGTGGTCGCGATCTCGGTCGCGATGCGCAATCGCGACAGCTTCCGCGTCTGGTCGCTCGGCGAGCCCGACGCGCCGGAAGCGGAGCTGATCCAGCGCTTCTACGACGGCATCGAGAAGTTCACGCCGGACCTGGTGTCCTGGAACGGCGGCGGCTTCGA
>DATENH010000229.1:0-15200 GCA_035275145.1 Steroidobacteraceae bacterium
TAGCAACCCAGGCTGGTTCACCGCCGAGCCCTACTACGATATCCGCAGCATCGAAGTGCTGCGCGGTCCGCAGGGCACGTTCGTCGGTGCGAACGCAACGGGCGGAGCCGTGTTCATCACCACGAACGATCCGGTCATCGGCGGACCGGTGCAGGGTTACCTGCAAGGCCAGGTCGGCAATAGCAACAGCTACGGCGCCCAGGGTGCCGTCAACATTCCGATCAGCGACACGTTGGCTGCGCGCGTCGCGCTCTATGGCGAAGCGCGCGACAGCTTCTTCGACATCACCGGTCCCTACAGCGGCGACGATGGCGTGCGCATGGGCAGCGGTCGCTTCAGCTTCCTGTGGCAGCCCGGCGAGAATCTCTCGGTGATGTGGAAGACCGATCTGAACTACCTGGACCTGAGCGCCTACCCTGCCAGTCCAGCGACCGCGACGACCGACTTGTTCGACGTGTCGTCGAACGCGCACCTGACTGCGCTCGATCGGTTCGGACGAACCTCTCTGCGCGTCGACTACGACTTTGCCAACGGCACCAAGCTGCGGTCGGTCAGCAGCTATTCGGACGGCAACACTGCCGAGAGCACGGATCCCGACGGTACCAGCGTCGGCAACCAGACGTTCTCGGACTCCGTCGACGACACCATCTGGACGCAGGAATTCAACCTGATTTCACCGGACGACGGTTCGTTCTCCTGGGTGCTCGGCGCCTACTACCAGGACGAAGATCTGTACTTCCCGACCGGCAAATTCATCATCGGCAACCCGGCGCCGATCTTCGTCCTGCAAGGCCACAACTATCGCAAGAACAGCGCGGTGTTCGGCCAGGCGAGCTTCAACCTGTCTGCCGGCGTGCAATTGCAGCTGGGTGCGCGCTACTCGGAATCGAGCACCATCAACGACGGCTCGACCAATCTGATCGGCTCCTACTGGCAGCGCGAGGATTTCTCCAACCTCTCGGGCAAGGTGACGCTGAACTGGACCGTGAACGACGACCACTTCCTCTACGCGTTTGCCGCGAGCGGCTTCCGGCCCGGCGGCCTGAACGTGCCGGTGGTGGCAGGCGCAACTCTCGCGCCGTTCGAGGAAGAGGAAGTCATGTCGTACGAGGTGGGCTGGAAGGCGACCCTGCTCGACGGTCACCTGCGCACCCAGTTCGACGCGTTCTACACCGAGTACGACAACTTCCAGGTCACCGTCCGCTACCCGCAGATCCCGGTGTTCAACATCGAGCTCAACAATCCGAACACGACCAGGATGCACGGCTTCGAGGCCCAGGCTCAAGCCGTGTTCGGCAACCTTTCCCTCAACGCCGGGATCGGAGTCCTGAGCTCCGAACTGGGGCGATTCTTCGCGACCGATCGACGCATCTTCGGCACGGCGCCGTGCGATCCGCAAAACGGACCCGCGAGCGCGACCTGCATCGATCTGACCGGTCACGAGCAAACGTACGCGCCGGAGCTCACCTACAACATCAGCGCTCAGTACGACTTCGAGATGGGCAACGACAACCGGCTCACTCCGCGCCTCGGCTTCGGTCACGTGTCGGAACAATGGGCCACGCTATTCGCGAACGAGGCGCTCGGCGATCGTCTCGAGGCACGCAACATCTGGAACGCGCAGCTTGCGTGGCAGCACGGCAGCCTCACTGCGACGCTGTACGGCACGAACCTGGCTGATCAGCACTACGTCGCCGCGCTGAACAGCGGCCTGCGGCTGGCGGGCTTCCCCCGCCAGTACGGCTTGCGGCTGATGAAGACGTTCTGATCAACTATGCGCAGCAGAGGTTTGCCAGGTGAGCTCGATGACGGAAGGCACGACCGCGCCGACTCGACGGCCGGCAAAGGCGAAGCGTCCCGTACGGCGTCGCGCGCGTACCAAGGCGGAGCAGCGCGCGGAGACTTCGGAGCAGATCCTCGACGCTGCAGAGTTCCTGTTCTCGAAGCGCGGCCTCTATGGCGTGTCGCTGCGGGACGTGGCCAAGCACGTGCGCATCCACGAATCGCTCGTGAAGTACTACTTCAAGGACAAGATGAATCTGTTCGAGGCCGTCTCCGCCCGCCGCGCGGGAGTCACGATCGGACGGCGCATGAAGGCGCTCGAAGAGTATGAGCGCAAGGCCGGCGATCGACCGACAGCCGAGGGCGCGCTACGCGCCTTCCTCGATACCGACCTGGATCTGTACTTCGAGGGCGGCGAGGGGTGGATGAACTACGCGACCTTCGGCGCGCAGATCAGCAACACCCCTGAAGGCGCGAAGCTGATGGACCTGCATTTCGATCCGGTGGTCCTGAAGCTGCTCGGTATCCTGAAGCGTGCGCTGCCGAACCACCGCGAAGAGGACATCTTCTGGGGCTATCACTTCGTCACCGGCGCACTGATGAACACGCTCGGCCGCACCGGCCGCATCGATCGGCTGTCCGGCGGCCTGTGCCATTCGGATGACTTTCCGGCGATCAAGAAGCGCATGGCGAAGTTCATGGCCGCAGGCTTCAAGGCGATCAAGAACATTTAGCTGGGTCCCGAAGGCGTCGCAGCATGACGGTCTCGTTGACTATGAGAGGTCGCGCCCAGAAGCCGACGCTCAGAATGTAACCGAGCGTGAGGAACAACACCGTCAACGCAAGGCGCAGTCCGAGCCAGTCGCCGAGCACGCCGACGAGCAGCGGCACCAGCGCACCGCCGAGAATGCCGGTGCAGAGAATTCCCGAGAACGCGCCGTGATGCCGCGGCACCGAGTTGAGCGCGAGCGAAAAAATCATTGAGAACATCACCGAGAGGAAGAAGCCTGCGACCGGAAACGCCCACACGGCGAGCTGAGCTGAACCGAACAAGGCCGCTGCGACACAGAGAACTGCAGCGCCCGAAAACATTGTCAGCACGAAGCGCGAGTCGAACAGGCGCAGCAGCACCAGGCCCAGCAGGCAACCCACCGACATCAAGCCCCAGAACGACGCGACCGCGTGCGCACCTTCCACCGTCGGCGACAGCCCGTGATACGTGCTGAGGAACTGTGACATCCAGTTCGCGAGGCTCTGCTCAGTGCCGACATACGCAACGATGCCCAGGAAGAACAGCCGCACGTGCTTGTCAGCCAACAGCTGCCAGTACGACTTGCCGGTGCCCGCGCGTTCCTCGTCCCTGAGCTCGATCGTCGGTAGCGGCAACACGCGGGTGATCACGATCACGAGCACAAAGATCGCCGCGAACAAAGCGTAGAGCGCAACCCACGGCAGCTTTGCCGGAGCGAGCTGCTGCAGGACGCGCAGGTTGCCTTCCATCAGCGCCGCGAACACCAGCGGGCTGACGAACGACGCGAGACCGAACACCAGCTGCCCCATCACCGAGAAGAACGCGAAGTGCGCTTCGCCGCCGGCGGTGCGCGTCAATGGATTGATCACGACCTGCAGCATCGCCATGCCCAGGCCGATCACGAACAAGCCGCCGATGACCACGAGATATCCCGGCAGCAACGCGATCGTCAGCGCGCCCAGCAGGTTGAGCGTGAACGCCGCCAGCAGCATCGTGCGGGCACCGAAGGCCTCGACCAGCATGCCGGCTGGAATCGAGATCACGCCGTAAGCCAGAAAGAACGAGAACGGCAGGAAGCCCGCGAGGCCGAGGCTCAGCCCGAAGTCGTCGATGATGATCGGCATCAACGGCCCGATGATGTTCGTCACGAACGAGATGACGAACCAGACGCACAGGATGTAGCCGATGATGACTGTACGGTTGCGCATGAATGGCAACCGTGGTCGTCGTTAGCGAGCGAGCGCCAGGCGCGGGAAATCTACGTGCGCCGCGAGCTCGCCGGGCGCGATGGAACGGCGCGGGAATCGCGAGATGATCGAAGCCGCGGCCTTGCAGCCGGCGTCGAGCGCGCCAGTGAGGTCGTGTCCGTTCAGTCGCGCGGCCAGATATCCGGCGTTGAACGAATCGCCCGCGCCGATCGTGTCGAAGACTTCCGTCGCGACCGCATCGGCTTTTGCGCTGATGCCGTTCTGCAAGCCGACGGCGCCGCGCGGACCATTCTTTACGATCAGCGTCGCACCGGGCTTGAGGCGGTGAGCGACGTTCAGCATCGCATCGCGAAAGTCCGACCGGTCGCCGAGACTGGCCACTTCCATCTCGTTGAGCAGCACGTGGTCGCAGCGCTCGATCCAGCCGAGCATCTCCTGACGCAACCGGGTGTTCCAGTTGCCGGACGGCCAACCGGTGTCGAGCGCGACCTGATAGCCGAGCGCGGCGATCTCCTCGATCAAGCTCGCGTAGTGAGGACGGAGCTTCGGTGTGAGGAAGATGCCGGAGAGCAGCACGATGGAAGGTCGATGCTTCGCACGCGACAGGAAAGGATGGACGTGCGAATAATCGAAGGCTTCCAGATGCCCGCGGGTCGTGAGGAACGTGCGCTCGCCGCACGCGTGAATGATGCCGACCGACACCGACGTCGCCAGCTCGCAGACCGGCAGCGCGGGATTCAGCTGTTGAAACTGCTCAGCCAGCCAGCGCCCGAGGCTGTCATTGCCGACGAGCGAAAGCAGCCGGCACGGCACGCCGAGATAGCTCGCAGCCAGCGCCGCGTTGCCGGCCGATCCGCCGGGACGCAGCTCGCTGTGATCCATCAACGACTCGGTGCCGATCGCCGGCCAGCGCTCGATCGGGCCGAGCACGACGTCGACGCCGACATCGCCGATGACCGTGAGCGCGGGTGGATTGTGGTGGTCCATGGAGCCCTCGCGGCCAAGAGTAGGGTCCGAGCGAGGCGACTGTCAACGAATAAACACAGTCGTTGTGTGATTAGAGCCGGCCGAGCCCGCCGACTGCTCGTCCTCCCAGCAGACCCTCGACTCGCGACTGCTCGGGACGCTGCTGCATGAGCATTTCGAACCGCGGCGACAGCATTTCGTAGATGGGCAGCACCGCCGCGCCGAGGATCGAGCTGTCCTCGTCGTGCTGGGACAGCAGGATGCGACTCTGACTCGAGGCCACGCCAGCGCGAACCGAGCCATGCAGCGGCTCAGCAAGCGCAACGATGTGTTCGACCAGCGCGCGCGGTGCCGAGCCGCCGATCACGATCGTCTCGGGATCCAGCAGGTTCTCGATCATGCACACCGCATTGCGCAGATGGACGGCGGCCTCGCGACACCACGCGATCAGCGCCGGCTCCTGCGCCGACAACATCTCGACCAGCAACTCTCTGGCTCCTTCCTTCACATCGGCGCGCCCGAGCGCTTCCGCGAGCGAATGCAGCGAGAGGTACCGCTCCAGGCAACCGCGGTTTCCGCAATAGCACGCCTTGCCGTCCGGCACGATCGGCACGTGACCGATCTCCGTCGCATTGCTGTTTGCGCCTTTGTACGCCGAGCGATTCGCGACCAGCGTGCCGCCGAGGCCGACGCCGAAATGCATGTAGAAGAAGTTGCTGAGGTTCTTGGCGCTGCCGAACAGGGATTCGCCGAGCGCGCCCGCCACGCTGTCGACGCTGTAGATCACGGGAAATCCGCTGATCCGATGCAACTCGTCGAGCGCTGACAGATCGGTCCAGCCCTCGAGCACCGTCGGACCGACGAAACTCATGCTGCTGACCTTGAACGGACCCGGCAGCGCGACGCCGACGCCGCGCACTCGTCCCGTCGAGCTCGCCACGCTCGCCAGATCGTTCACGACCGCGACCATGACGTTCAGTGTGCCGCGACGGTCGTGCGTATCGATCTCGACATCCTGTTTGCGGATCACTTGCCCGACCAGGTTGACGAGCGCAGCGCGCACCAGCCCCGGCTCGATCGTGATGCCGATGGACGTGCCGCCGTTCGGATTCAGCTCGAACACGATCGGCGGCTGGCCGCGCGACTTCTGCACTTTGAGCCGCCGGGCGACCACCAGCCCGACGGATTCCAGGTCCGAAGTGATGTTGGCGACCGTCTGCGGACTGAGCGCCACGCGCTCGACAATTTCCTTGCGGGACAACGAGCCGTGCCGCCGGATCACATCCAGGACGATGCGCCGGTTGTAGGGCGCACTCGACTGTTGATTCGTGCCGCGGGTCACCATGGCCGTACTGTAGTGCAAGAAGTCCATGGAGCGCCCGCCCACAATAAAAACATCCATTGGATGTAATCATTGACACCGCCCCGGCGACGGGACTAAGGTCCAGCCAACGACGCGCAGTCAATCGCCTGCTGCGTCGGGACGAAGGGGATCGTTTCCTGGCTCACAGGGGGCCGCAATCATGTTCACCGTCACCAAGAACGGCGCGCGCTCGCGCAAGATTTTCGCCGGTCTCGCCACGCTGTCGACGCTCGGCGTGGGCACTGCCCTCGCGGAGGACGGCAAGCTCGAAGAGATCATCGTCACTGCATCGAAGCGCGAGACGAACTTGATGCAGACGCCGCTGGCGGTCACCGCCTTCACTCAGGACTATCTCGATCGCGAAGGCATCCGTAGCGCGCGCGACCTCGCCGGCACTGCTCCGAACGTGCAGCTCGGCACCGGCGCCGACTCGGGCACCGCCGCCACGATCCGCGGCGTGACCTCGACCGATTTCACCGAAGTCGGCGAAGGCGCAGTGGCGATTCACCTCGACGGCTTCTACTCGCCGCGTCCGCAGGGAACGCTCGCGCTGATGTACGACATCGAGCGAGTCGAAATCCTGCGCGGACCGCAAGGCACGCTGTTCGGCA
The DNA here is from genome assembly GCA_035275145.1 of Steroidobacteraceae bacterium. Lineage (GTDB taxonomy): Bacteria > Pseudomonadota > Gammaproteobacteria > Steroidobacterales > Steroidobacteraceae > Steroidobacter. Next base: position 6,682 of record DATENH010000229.1, read on the forward strand.
TGAATGCCTCCGGCGGCACGATCAACATCATTCCGGCGAAGCCGGACTTCAACGACAGCTTCGGCAAGATCGAAGCAGCCTTCGGCAACTACGACGGCCGGCAGGCGCGCGCCATGTTCAACCTCGCCGTCAACGAGAAATTCGCGCTGCGCGCTGCGGTGATGGTCGACAAGCACGACGGCATGCTGTTTCAGGGCAAAGACACTACCGACATCGCCTACGAACCGGCCGGCATCGAGCTCGATGGCATTCCGGACGTCGATCAACGGCGCAATCACGATGTCCGCAGCTCGGATTGGTACAACAACGCCGACGAATGGGGCGCACGTCTCATCGGACGCTGGGAGGTCAACGACTGGCTGGAAGCGACCGGGACGGTCTCGCACTTCTCCGACCAGGGCGCGGGCGACATCGACTTCGTCGACTGCGAGCAGGCGGCGGGCACGCCCAATGCCTGTCAGGGTCATGGCCTGCGCTATGTGAACATCAACGTGCCGGGCAAGAAGGACCTGACGATCGACGACTACCAGCTGAAGCTCGTCGCCAGCCTCGGCGATCGCATGGCGCTGGAATATCGCGGCTCGTGGGAGGATCAGCAGCGTTCGCAGATCGAGGACGTCGACGGCGGCACCCGCCCCTCTGCCGCGTGGTCGTCGATCGGCGAGCCGCAGACGCCGGAAGCCGCCGAGACGGGTTACTACCCGATCTGGGACGAGAGCTGGAACACGAAGCACAGCGCCTACCGCACGATGACGCATGAGCTGCAGTTCAAGTCGACCGGCCAGAATCGCCTGCAGTACGTCGCGGGTCTCTACTACCTGCACGAGAACAAGTCGATTCGCTACGACATGGAGATGTTGAACAACAAGTCGTTCTTCGAAGACCCGGATCTGCCGCTCGGCTTCAATCCGGACGGCTTGCCCGACACCTGGGTGTTCGACCAGGCGAAGCGCACGACCACCTCGAAGGCAGCGTTCGCGCAGCTCGACTATCGCATCGTCGACAAAGTGAATCTCACGCTCGGCTATCGTTACTCCGACGACGAGAAGACCGACGAGAACGGCATAACCTACGCGTTCTGGGAGGGCTCGGCAGCGTGGTACAACGGCGAACATGACCCGACCGGCGTCCGCGCGCATCAGTCCAACGACCTGACGAACAACATGGGCGGCGAAGCGCCGCTCGGCACCGTGATGCCGGCGAGCGAGCCCAACAACGTGAAGAAGGGCTGGACCCAGGGCACCTATCGCGTCGGCCTGCAGTACTTTGCGAACGACGACCACATGCTGTTCGCGTCGGTCGCGACCGGCCACAAGATGGGCGGCATGTACGAGATGGCGGACGCCTGCAACAACGGCTGCCCGATCCTGCTGGCGTACGATCCCGAAGAAGTGAAGACCTACGAGCTCGGCTGGAAAGGCACGATGCTCGACGGTCGCGCGCGCGTGAGCGCGACGGCCTTCTTCAGCGACTACACCGATATGCAAAACACCGGCGACAAGGTGATCGGCACCGACACCAACCCGGAGAGCCCGAACTTCGGCGAGCCCGTCACCGCGTGGACCACCGACAACCTGGCGAGCTCGCAGATCAAGGGCCTCGAGCTCGAGTTCGATCTGCTGCCGTGGACCGAAGGCCATCTGTTCGGCTATCTCGCGTGGCTCGATACCTCCATCGAGGATCCGGGCAGTTTCCAGGACGGTTACGCCTGCGCCGAACGCATCATCTACAACCAGCCGGAATGCGGCGATCCGCGGGTTTCGGACATTCGCGGCAATCGTCTGCCGTTCGCGCCGGAGTACTCCGCGACGCTCAACTACGAGCATCGCTTCTCGCTTGCGTCGGGCTTCGCGATCGTGCCGTTCGCGTCGCTCCATTGGCAGAGCAAAATGTACTTCGACACGCTCAACTACGACGGCGCGCATTTGTCGCAGGCACAGGACTCCTACACGAAGCTCAACCTGAGCCTGCGCGTCAACGCACCTCAGGATCGCTACTACGTCGAGCTGTTCGGCGACAACGTGACCGACGAAGACACCAAGAACTTCTTCGGCTTCAATCGCGGCGTGGTGAAGGGCTATTACGATCCGCCGCGGATCTACGGACTGCGCATGGGGTATTCGTTCGAATGAAGTGGTTGAGCCCCCTTCCGCTCGCGCTGCTGGCATTTGCCTGCTGCGTGCAAGCCAGTACGCGAGCGGCCTCTTCCCTGCTGATCCACGTCAATCAAGTCGCGCTCGAGCGCACCGGACCGAAGGCCGCGATCGTCGAATACGCCGGACAGGCGACCGCGGGTACGTTCACCGTCGTGAAAGGCGGCAAGACCGTGCAGACAGGCACGCTCGCGGCGCTGCCGCCCTTCACGGAGTGGCGCGAAGGCAAGCAGTACTTCAAGGCCGACTTCTCGTCGCTCGCCACGAACGGCGATTACACCATCGAGGCAACACTCGGCGAGGCACATGCGCGCTCGGCGCCATTCGCAGTTGCCGACAACGCCACGTTCGTCACGACGGCCTCGGCCCTCCTCGACTACTACCGCGCGAATCGTCACACGAAGCCCGCCGACCGGCATATCCGCATCTTCGATACGCAGCGTTACGTCGACGTCTGGGGCGGATGGAAAGACGCGGGCGGCGACTACGGCAAGTATCTGTCGCATCTCTCGTATGCGAACTTCTTCAACCCGCAACAGACAGCCCTGGTCGTGTGGGCGCTCGCGTCATCGCACGACGCCGCGCTGCCGCTCTATCGGCAAGCCGGGCTCGAAAAGCGCGTGGTGGACGAAGCGCTCTGGGGTGCCGACTTCCTGCACCGCCTGCTCGACAAGGACGGCTACTTCTATATGACTGTCTTCGATCGCTGGGCCTCGCCGGGCGCAGAGCGCATGGTCGTCGGCTACGTCGGCATCGATGGCGTGTACACCAAGGACTACCAAGCGGCATTTCGCGAAGGCGGCGGCGTCGCAATCGCGGGACTGGCGCGCGCGTCGGGTCTGAGCAAGGCAACGGGCATCCAAGGCGAGTTCTCCGCTGCCCAATATCTGCAGGATGCCGAGCGCGCGTTCGCACACCTGCAAGCGAACAATCGCAAGTACGACGACGACGGTGTGGAAAACATCATCGATGACTACACGGCCCTGCTCGCGGCAGTGGAGTTGTACCGAGCTACGCAGAAGAGCGTCTACATGGATGCCGCGCGTCAGCGCGCTCATAACTTGAACGAGCGGCTTACGCCTGACGGCTGGTTCCGCAGCGACGCGAGCACGCGTCCCTACTATCACGCAGCCGAGGCCGGATTCCCTGTCGTCAGCCTCGTGCAGTACCTGGACATCGAGCGCGACGCGCAGCGTGCGGACGCGGCACGCAAGACGATCAAGGCAGCGTTGAGCTACCAGATAGCGCTCACGGACAAGGTCGCAAACCCCTATGACTACGCACGGCAGAATTTCCGCACATACAAGAACGGCGGGCGTGGTGACCAGGTGCTGGAAGGATTCTTCATCCCGCATGCCAACGAGACCGGCTACTGGTGGCAAGGCGAAAGCGCCCGGCTCGCCTCGCTTGCGACCGCGGCCATCCTCGGCGGCAGAATCGTGGCGAGCGATTCCACGACGCGCTTCGGTGTGAGCCCGCGCCTGGCCGAGTTCGCACAGAACCAGCTCGACTGGACGCTCGGCCGCAATCCGTTCGACATGTGCATGCTGTACGGCTTCGGCACCACCAACCCGCCGTCCGCAGTGAGCGCGGGTGTACACGACAAAGGCGGCATCTCGAATGGCATCACCGGCGCGACGGAGAGCGATGAAGGCCGCGGCATCGTCTTTGCACCGGGCCCGGACGACAACAACTGGCGCTGGCTGGAACAGTGGCTGCCGCATTCGACCTGGTTCCTGCTGGCCGCCACGGCAATGACCGTACAATAACGAGCATGCGATCGCTCCGCGTCGTTCCGCTCCTGTTGCTGGGTGCCTGCTCGGCGACGACGGCACCCGGGCCGTCGCAACTCCTGTTCGACGACTTCAGCTATTCGTCGCTGGATGCATTCCGCCACAACGGCTGGATCGCGCGCACGGCGGTCGGCTGGCCCGGCATCGAGGGTGCGACCTGGATCGATGCTCTCAGCTTCGTCGACGATCCGGCCGGCGGCGGCAATCGCCTCGTGCGCATGACCGCCGCGACGGACGGCAAAACCACGCAGCAGGCACAGCTCTGTCACCAGCGTAAATATCTCGAAGGCACTTACGCTGCACGCGTGCGCTTCAGCGATGAGCCCGTCTCCGGGCCGGACGGCGATCAGATCGTCGAGACCCTCTACACCATCGCGCCGCTGAAAGCGCCGCTCGATCCCGACTACAGCGAACAGGATTTCGAGTACCTGCCGAACGGCGGTTGGGGCGGCGAAGATCTGACCCTGCACACCACGACCTGGGAAACGTTCCGTCCCGAACCCGAGTGGCTGCAAGTCAGCACGAGCAACGCGCGCCGTGGCAGTCTCAACGGCTGGCACACACTGGTGCTGCAGATCGCGAATCACGAAGTGCGCTACTTCCTCGACAGCACCCCGCTCGCGACTCACGGCGAGCCGTACTATCCCGAGCAGCAGATGTCGATCAACTTCAACCTGTGGTTCATCCGTGAAGGCTTGAGCGCGTCGCACGAACAGCGCGTCTATACCGAAGACGTCGACTGGGTCTTTCATGCAGCCGGCAGCGTGCTCGCGCCAAGCGAAGTCGAGCGACAAGTCGCCGCTCTGCGCACTGCCGGCGTGAGTTTCCGCGACACCGTACCGGCAGCTCAGCCGCCGCTCTCCTCGCCTTGCGACTTCTGATCGCGCGCTGACCAGCGCATTCATTTTCGGACCATGTCCGAAAATGCTCATAACCTGTCGGGCGGCCGCAGCGGCGTCATGCTACGAACCCTCTAGCATGGCGACTCGGTCCTGCAAGGCGATTGCATGTTCAGCAACCCGAGCGTCTGCGTTCATCTCTGCGCATCAGCACTGCTGGCAACTGCGGGCCTGATCGCGCCAGCCTACGGATCCGTCGAACCCGGCGTGAGTGCCAGCATCCAGCCCGGTGACGATTTCTTCGCGTGGGCCAACGGTGCCTGGCTCGACGCCACCGGGATCCCCGTGGGCAAGGAGCGCGCGAGCGCCCGGACGGAGATCGACGAGCTGACTCGGCGGCAGATCGCGAAACTGATCGACGACGGCGCGTCCGCGCCCGCCGGTTCGAATGCGCGCAAGGTGGCCGACTTTCGCGCTGCGTATCTGAATGAAGCCAGCATCGAAGCGCGCGGCCTTGCTTCGCTCAAACCGTTGTTGAGTCGCATCGACGATGTTCGCGACAAAACGGCGTTGGCGCGCCTGTTGGGCGGTGAGCTGCGAGCCGATGTGGATCCGCTGAATCGCGGCGTCTATGACTCTGCGCACTTGTTCGGTCTTGCAGTAGGCGCCGGACCGCCGAGCGAGAAGAACACTCTCGCTTTCCTGGTGCAGGGAGGTCTTGGCCTGCCGAGCCGAGAGCACTACCTGAGCACGACCGCCAACATGCAAGCCATACGCGGCAAGTACCGCGACTACATCGGCCACATGCTGGCGCTGGCGGGATTCGATCGTGCCTCAGAGAGAGCTGATGCCGTGATGGCGCTCGAAACTGCCATCGCAACCGGCCACGCCACGCCCGACGCATCGGGCGACGCGCACAACATCGAGAATCTGTGGCCGCGCGCCGACTTCGCCCACCGCGCGCCAGGCATTGACTGGAGCGCGTTCTTCGCCGCCGCAGGCCTGTCGAACCAGCAGACTTTCGGCGTCTGGCAACCCGACGCCGTGAAGAGCTCAGCAGCGCTCGTTGCTTCGCAGCCGCTGGCTGCATGGTTGGACTACCTGCGCTTCCACGTCATCGATCGCAACGTTGACGTATTGCCGCGTGAGTTCGCGGAAGCGGCATTGGCCTTCCGCGGCACGGACGTCCCGCGCACGCAGCGCGCGATGCAAGCAACACAGCAGGCCATGAGTGGAGCGCTCGGTCGTATCTATGCCGAGCGGCATTTCCCGCCGGCGATGAAGGCGCGAGCACAAGCCATTGTCGACAACGTGGTCGCAGCGTTCCGCCAACGCGTCGAAGCGACGACGTGGATGTCGCCGGCGAGCAGGAAGCTGGCGCTGGCAAAGCTGCAGACGCTCTACTTCGACGTCGGCTACCCACCGAAGTGGCAGGACTATTCCAGCCTCACGATCGATCCGCTCGATGCACTGGGCAACCTGCGACGCGTGGCGCAGTGGAACTACCGTCAGGCCTTGGCTCGTCTGGGCAAGCCGGTCGATCGGACCGAATGGTGGATCGAGCCGCAGACGGTCGGCGCAATCCTCGTGTTCGAGCAGAACGTCTACAACTTTCCCGCTGCGCTCCTGCAGGCACCGAAGTTCGACCCGACGGCCTCGGACGCCGCCAACTACGGCGCGTTCGGTGCCATCGTCGGTCACGAGACCAGCCACTTCGTCGATACGCTCGGCGCGGACTACGACGCGGCGGGCCGCAAGTCACGTTGGTGGTCCGCCGAGGACCTCGCAAACTACGAGGCCGCCACCGCACCGCTCGTGAGCCAGTTTTCCAACTACCGCGTGCTCGACGCATCGGTCGATGGCAAACTCACGCTGGTCGAGAACGCCGCCGATCTGGGAGGCCTTGCCGCCGCCTTCGATGCGTATCGTCGCAAGCTCGGCAGCAAGGCGAACGACAAGGAGTACGTGCGGCAACAGGATCGGCAGTTCTTCATCGGATTCGCGCGGAGCTGGCGCGCCAAAATACGAGAAGATGCTCTGCGCAAGCAGCTCGCCACAGACGGTCACGCTCCGGAGAACTTTCGCATCTCGACCGTTCGCAACATCGACGCCTGGTATGACGCCTTCGACGTGCGGCCAGGCCAACGCCTGTATCTGGAGCCTAGCGCGCGAGTCCGCGTTTGGTGAGACGCCGACTCCTGACTCTTTCCACGATCACCGCGCTCAGCGCACCGAGCCCGACGAGTATTGCGATGGCACCGCCGTGGGCCAGGATCACGTGAGCATAGTCGCCATCCCAGCACAGCAAGCGCAATCCGGCGTCTCCCATGAAGCCGACGCCGAGTCCGCAGAGCGCTCCCATCAGCGCAGGTCGATTGGGTAACCCTCGCGAAGCCACCAGGACGGGAAGCACCAGGGCCGGAATCGAGAACGTCGTCGCCCTGACGATGCACTCCCACATCCAGTGAGCCAGCGTGTTCGACGAAAGCTGCGGCGGCGATGGCAGCGTCGGATTGACCAGCACGAATACCATCAAGGCGACGCCGACCAGTGCGGCAATCCACTTCGCCGACAGCTCGCGGCCGGGGATCGCCTCACGGAAGCTCGCTGCCAGGATCAGCAGGCTGAGCCCGATCTCGAGCACGGAGAGCAGCCACGATGGCCACGGCGCCAATACCTTGAGATGCGCCTGCCACGTCCAGAACGCCGGAATACCGACGAGCATTGCGATGCCGAGCGGCAACAGCATCAGCGCGCGGCGCATCGGTGCGGCCAGCGGCCGGACCGGCTGCAAATCGCTCTTTACCGCATTGAGGAGCGCGGCTGGCACGCGAGCCTGGTTCATCGTTGCCTCCCCCGCCGCACGCTCAGCGCGACACGCAGTGCTTTCGTGGCGCGACTGGATCGCAGTTTCGCCGCCATGGGCGTGATCCCGAGCCGAGCCGCAATGGACTCGAAGCTGAAGCCGAACGCATGATGCAAGAGCCACGGCTCGCGCACACTACGCGGCAGTGTCTCGATCGCGCGCTCGGTGTCGAGAGCGTCAGCCAACGGCATCGCGTTGCCGAGCGTCTCCAGTGGCAGCTCCGCTTCGGCCTCCATCGCCTGCGTTGGCGGCCGCATCTGCGCCGCACGGAAGTTGCGCGCAGAAACATTGCGGGCTATGCCGAAGACCCAAGGCCGCATCGGCAGCGGCGGTGCATAGGTCGGTCGCGAGCGATGCATTTCCAGGAAGGTCTCTTGCACGAGATCGGGTACGACGCTGCGGTTGCCATGGGTGCGGCTGAAGTAGCGGCGCACCTCGTCCGCGAGCAGCGCATAGAGCTGCTCGAACGCGCTGAGCTCGCCGCTCTGATACGCGATCATGAGTTCGATCAGTCGAGCCTCGTCTGCCACGCGGCCAATGTAGCACCTGGCGATGGCAATGCTCGATGACACCTTTTGCGCGATTCGGCGAAGAACAAGGAAAGGTGCATTCAAACGCGGGGTACTCATGTCAGCTCGTCGCAGGTTCCGGGCTCGATGGCTCTTGCTCGTGTGGATCGCGTGCGCGGCGCACGCCGACCCGCCAAAGCCATTCAGCGACTGTCCCGACTGTCCCCGCATGGTGACCGTCCCGGGCGGTACCTTCACGATGGGTTCGCCGCCCAGCGAGCCCGAGCGGCGCAAGTACGAGGGACCGCAGGGCGGTGTAACGGTCGCGACGTTCGCGATCGGCGAGACTGAGGTCACCC
>DATENH010000230.1:0-21928 GCA_035275145.1 Steroidobacteraceae bacterium
AGTTCGACTGCGGCATCCGGGAGGGCTCGTGCGAGCTGAGCGCGGATCCGCTCGATGCGGCTCGCGGGCGGGGTGTCGGCAGCGGCGTTCACTGGCCTTCCACCTGCTGCGCCTTCGACGCCAGCCAGAAGACCGTCGCGAACATGTATACGAACTGGACACCGATCGCGACCAGCTTGAACGTCACCCAGACGCTCTCGGGATAGTTGTAGGCGACGTACAGATTGAGCCCGCCGAGCGCGAGCAGGAACACGATCCAGGCATGGCTGAGCTTGAGCCAGGTGGAGCGCTCCGCTACGAAGTGCTCGCCGAGCAGGCGCTGCGTGAAGGGTTGCTCGCCGAAGTAGTGACTGGCGAGCAGGCCCGCGGCGAGCAGCCAGTCGAGCACCGTGACCTTCCATTGGATGAAGGCCTTGTCGTGGATGATCAGGGTCAGCCCGCCGAAAACGAGCACCAGCACCGCCGAGATCAGCGCTACCGAGCTCACCTTGCGCGTCCGGATCCATTGCACGGCGGTCTGCACGATCACGGCGACGATCAGCACGCCCGTCGCAACGAAGATGTCGGAAAAGCGGTAGGCGACGAAAAACAGGATGACGGGCAGGAGGTCGAAAAGCGGCTGCATGGGCAGGGGCGGAGGGCTAGCAGAGGGCGGGTATCATACTTGAGAGCCGACCCGGGCAGCCCGGGATTCTCTGTACAAGAACATCGGATGACCAGCCGTTATCTCGAGATCCATCCCAAGGACCCGCAGCCGCGCCTGATCAGGCAGGCGGCGGCCTTGATTCGCGCAGGAGGCATCGTCGTGTACCCGACGGACTCCTGCTATGCGCTCGGCTGCCACATCGGCGACAAGGAGGCGATGGAGCGCATCTCCCGCATTCGCCAGACCGACAAGCATCATCACTTCACGCTCGTGTGCCGCGATCTGTCGGAGATCGCGCATTACGCGCGCGTCAATAACCAGCAATACCGCACGCTGAAGGCGTTCACGCCGGGCCCGTACACGTTCATCCTGCCGGCGACGCGGCAGACGCCGAAGCGACTGCAGAATCCGCGCCGCCGCACGATCGGCATCCGCGTGCCCGATCATCCGGTGCCGCTCGCGCTGCTGGCGGAGCTGGGCGAGCCGCTCATGAGCTCGACGCTGCTGCTGCCGGGCGAGGAGCTGCCCATGACCGACGCGCGCGAGATCCAGGAGCGGCTGTATCACGTCGTGGACGCGGTCATCGACGGCGGCAATTGCGGTCTGGAGCCCACCAGCGTCATCGACCTGGAAGGGCCGGCGCCGGTGGTGGCCCGGCGCGGCAAAGGAGATGTCACCGCGTTCGAATGAGCGCTGTAGGTCGGGCTTCAGCCCGACATCACCGTGTCAAGCTGCGTATAATCGCCGCGGCTCGCGGCACGCCCCTGTCGTGCTCGTTCAACAAATTGACGTAATGATTTGAATTGAGCGCGAATACTGCAAACAACCGACGTGTCCTGTCCGGGATGCGCCCCACGGGCGCGCTGCATCTGGGCAACTATCACGGAGCGCTCAAGAACTGGACGGAGCTGCAGTACCAGTACGAGTGCTACTTCTTCATCGCCGACATCCACGCGCTGACCACCGGCTACGAAGACACCCGCCAGCTCGAAGACAACGTCTGGGAAATCGTCATCGACTGGCTCGCCGCCGGGCTCAATCCGGCCGCTGCGACGATGTTCATCCAGTCGCGCGTGCCCGAGCATTCGGAGCTGCATCTGCTCTTGTCGATGATCACTCCGCTCGGCTGGCTGGAGCGCGTGCCGACGTACAAGGACCAGCAGGAGCAGCTCAAGGACAAGGACATCGCGACCTACGGCTTCCTGGGCTATCCGCTGCTGCAGGCGGCCGACATCCTGCTGTACAAGGCCGCGTACGTGCCCGTCGGCGAGGACCAGGTGGCGCACGTCGAAGTCACGCGCGAAGTCGCGCGGCGCTTCAACAATATCTACGGCCGCGAGCCGGACTTCGAGACGAAGGTCGAGAAGGCGATCAAGAGTCTCGGCAGTCGCAACGGTACGCGCTACAAGGAGTTGCGTCGTCTTTATCAGGAAGAAGGCAACCAGGAAGCCATCGCCACGGCGCGCGCGATGCTCGAAGGCAATGCCCGCCTGACCGTCGCAGACCGCGAGCGGCTGCTCGGATTTCTCGAAGGCACCGGCCGCAGCATCCTGGTGGAGCCCGACGTGCTGCTCACGGCGACGCCGAAAGTGCCGGGGCTCGACGGCCGCAAGATGTCGAAGTCTTACGGCAATACCATCGGCTTGCGCGAGGATCCCGATTCGGTCGCGAAGAAGCTCAAGACGATGCAGACCGATCCGGCGCGCGTGCGGCGCTCCGATCCCGGCGATCCCGATAAATGTCCGGTGTGGGATCTTCACAAGATCTACTCGGACGCAGACACTCAGGCCTGGGTGCAACAGGGGTGCCGCTCGGCAGGCATCGGCTGCCTCGACTGCAAGAAGCGAGTCGCCGATGTCATCGTGGCGGAGCTCACAGCGATCCGCGCGCGCGCGACCGAGTTCGAGGAGAATCGCGACCTCGTGCGCGGCATCATTGCGGAAGGCTGCGAGAAGGCGCGCGACGTGGCGCGGCAGACGCTCGAGGAAGTGCATACGGCGATGGGCATGAACTACCGATGAAGCCCGAACTGAAACTCGTGGAGAACACGGGCTCGCAGCTCGAGGCCGAGGAGCTCGTCACCGAGCTGCCGCCGCAGCAGGCTGAAATGCCGTTCGCCGTCGTCGAAGGCGAGCCGGTCACCGAGCTGCCGCGCGATCTGTACATCCCGCCGGACGCGCTGCAGGTGTTTCTCGAGGCGTTCGAAGGTCCGCTCGATCTTCTTCTGTATCTGATCCGCAAGCAGAACCTCGACATCCTCGACATCCCGATCGCCGAGATCACCCGCCAGTACATGCAGTACATCGAGCTGATGCAGGACGTGCAGCTCGAGCTGGCCGGCGAGTATCTGCTGATGGCTGCGATGCTCGCGGAGATCAAGTCGCGCATGCTCTTACCGCGGCCGGCTGGCCTGGACGGGCAGGAAGAAGAGGATCCGCGCGCCGAGCTGGTCCGCCGCCTGCAGGAGTACGAGCGCTTCAAGAAGGCGGCCGAAGACATCGACCGGTTGACGCGCATGGAGCGCGACACGCTGCCGGCGTCGGCAGACCTGGTCGAGCGCAAGGTCGTCAAGATCCAGCCGCAGGTGTCGCTGGCGGAGATGCTGGTCGCGTTCAAGGACGTGCTGGCGCGCGCGGAGATGTTCTCGCATCACCACGTCAATCGCGAACGCCTGTCGGTGCGCCAGCGGATGTCGGACATCCTGAGCGCGCTGCGCGAAGCGGCCTTCCAGAATTTCACGCAGCTGTTCCGGCCGGAAGAGGGGCGGATGGGCGTGACCGTGACGTTCGTGGCGATGCTCGAGCTGATGCGCGAAGGCCTGATCGAGATCGTGCAGGGCGAGGCGTACGGCCAGATTCACGTGCGCACTGCGACGGCCGCGCGTCACTTGAAACTGGTCGAGGGCGGCGCGGCGGATGAAGCTGGCGATGCCGATGCCGAGAACGAAGCGGCGCTCGCCCAGCCGGCGCAGCCAGAAGAAGATCCGGCGCAGCCCGAAGAAGACTCAGACGAGGGTCATGTGTCGACGAACGAAGACAACATGACCGGCGCGGTTTCTCAATCCGATAATCTGGCCGATAATCCGGATCCGGAAGCATCGAAATGAACGAGCACGACCTCAAGCACCTCATCGAAGCGACGTTGCTGGCAGCGGGCCGGCCGGTCAGCAGCGAGCAGCTGCTCGACCTGTTCGACGAGCGCGAGCGGCCGACGTCCGAGCAGCTGCGTGCAGCGCTCGACCTGCTCGCCGCGGAGTACGAGTCGCGCGGCATCGAGCTCATCGAGGTCGCGAGCGGCTGGCGCGTGCAGGTTCGCTCGCGCTGTGCCGATGTCGTGTCGCGTCTGTGGCAGGAGCGGCCGTCGCGTTATTCGCGCGCGCTGCTGGAGACCCTCGCCCTCATCGCCTATCGGCAGCCGATCACGCGCAGCGAGATCGAGGAGATCCGCGGCGTGTCGATCAGCTCGACGATCATGCGCACGCTGCAGGAGCGCAACTGGATCCGCGTCGTCGGCCATCGCGAAGTGCCGGGCCATCCCGAGCTGCTCGGCACCACGCGCGAGTTCCTCGACTACTTCGGCCTGCGGAGCCTGGATCAGCTACCGACGCTGGCGGAGCTGCGCGACGTTGAGACGATCGGCGTGCAACTCGAGCTGCCCGGCGGCGAGATGCCGACGGAAGTCCTGGAAGTCGAGGCTACGTCCGAGGTCGCAATCGACGACGCCGACGTCTCCGTCGACGCCGCGCCCTCCGAGGACGCCGACGAATCGACCTCGCCGTCGCTGGTCGCCGCTGCCGACGACGGTGACGCACCCCACCGACTCACCGATCCCGACCTGTAGGTCGGCCGCTCCAGCGCATCCTGCGCCCGCGGCATTCGCGTATCCCTACGCAGCAGGCTTCAGCCCGACACCATGGCCGAGCGTCTCCACAAGCTGCTCGCGCAGCACGGCTTCGGCTCACGCCGCGAAATCGAGAAATGGATTCTGGAAGGGCGCGTCGTTCTGAACGGCCGCCCCGCACAAGCCGGCGCCAGCTTCTCCACCGGCGACCGCGTCGCCATCGACGGCCGCGACATCACCAGTCGCCTCAAAGTCAGCGCTGCTGCGCCCGCCGTTCTCCTCTACAACAAACCGCAAGGTCAGCCGATCACCGGCACGAGCGAGGATCCCGATTCCGGCAAATCAGTGATGGAATCGCTGCCCGCGGTGCGCGGCGCGCGTTGGCTCGTCGTCAACACGATGCAGGCTGGCGACAGCGGCTTGATGATCCTGACCAGCGACGGCCGCCTCGCCGATGCGCTGCGCCGCCGCGCCGAATCGATCCCCGCTGCCTACGTCGCTCGCGTGCTCGTGCCCACGCCGGACTTCGACGTGACGGCGCTGCCGCGAGTCGTCAACTACGACGAGGAAACGATCGAGTTCGAGAACATCGAGCCCGCGGGCGGCGAGGGGACCAATCGCTGGTTCCGGGTCGAGTCGCGCCGCGCGCACCGGCGTGCCGCCGTGCGTGCGCTGTTCGAGAGCCGTAACCTGGCGGTGAGCCGCGTGATCCAGGTGCAGTTCGCGGACATCGAGCTGCCGCGCGATTTGCCGCGCGGCCGGCATCGCGCGCTGCCAAAGGATCGGGTCGAAGCGCTCTATGCGCTCGCCGAGCTGGAGCTGCCGAAGTCGGAAGAACGAACGAGCACGAAGCCGCGCAGGCGGCGCGCGCCTACTGGCAAGCGAAGGTCCGGCCGCTGACGCCGCGGCTGTCGGGACCGAGCAGATACAGATACGGACCGACGATCGCGCCCGGCTGCGGCAGAGTCTCCGGATCTTCCGCCGGATACGCCTGCAGTCGCATCTTGGTGCGCACCTTGCCGGGATCGATGCTGTTCACGCGGATCGTCGGCCGATTTTCGAGCTCGTCGGCCAGCATGCGCATCAGGCCGTCGCTCGCCCACTTCGACGCGAGATACGCACCCCAGTACGCGCGCGGCCGCGCCACGACGCCGCTCGAAGTAAAGATGATCGACGGATCGGCCGAGCGCTTGAGCAACGGCAGGCAATAGCGCGTGAGGATGAACGGCGCGGTGACGTTGACGTGCATGGTGCGCATGAACTTCGGCACATCGTGATGCTCGATCGGCGCGCGCTCGCCGAGCATGCCGGCGTTGTGCAGCAGTCCATCGAGCCGGCCGAACTCCTGCTCCAGGGCAGTGGCCAGCTTCTCGTACTCGTCCGGTCCCGCCTTCTCGAAATCCAGCGGGACGATCGACGGGCGCGGCTGTTTCGCCGCGACGATGGAGTCGTACACCGCTTCGAGCTTGCGCACGTTGCGTCCGTGCAGGAGCACTGTGGCGCCATGCGCGGCTGCAGCTTGTGCAACGGCCTTGCCGATGCCATCGCTCGCACCGGTGATGAGAACGACTCTGTCAGTGAGCAGGTTGGCCGCAGGCCGGTAAGTGCGCGGATCGATCTGGTCGGTCATGGGCCCGGCATTGTACGCGGTCAGTCCGGCAGCAGGCCCGACAGCCAGTGCAGCACGTTCAGCACGAACTGCGCGTTCTGCGGAGCCTCGGGGTCGTTCATGCCCATGCGCATGACCTGGTCGCCGTTGACCGCCGTCTGGGCGCTGAACATCGCGGCCTCGCCGAACACTGCCACGCGGCCCTGTCCATGATGCAAGACCGCGCCTTGCAGAAGGCCGCGCGCAGATTCTGTCGGCGTGGTGCTGGTGAACTCGCCCGCGGCGGTCGGAAAGAACACTGCCCAGCCCGGCGGCATCCGCATCAGCGGCGCGACTGGTACGACGGCGCGGAACGCCTGACCCGTGAAGCACTTCAGCGCGGTGATCTCCTCGCCGGCGTTGCGGCCGTGGACGATCGGATGATCCGCGAGCCCGCCGGCGCGCGTGAAGATCAACGTGCCGCCCTCGCTGGCCGACTTGATCGCATAGCCGTTGAGGAACACGACGCCGAATGCGTCCGCGAGATTCGCGACCGATCCGGGGAACGGCATGTGATCAGCGATCAGCAGCAGTGAGCCGCCGTCGTGAACCCACGCAGCGAGCGCTGCGACTTCTCCGGGCTCGAACGCAGGCGGCGTCGGCAGCACCCATTCGGCTTTCTCGCCGCCCTTCACCGCGTTGGCGATGACGAACACATCTGCGGTCGCAAGCAGCTCCGGCGTTACCGGCTGGCTGGCGCTGGCGACGCGATAGCCATCTGCCCGCAGCAGCTCACCGAACGGGGCAAAGCGTCCATCGATCGTATGGAAGTTGCCATGTGCAGCGTCGACCAGCACGCGCGGTCCGCTGCCCGGTGCGAACTGCGGGGCCGTTACATTCGGATGCCAGTCATCGGCCTGTTGCTGGGTGACCGGATGCCCCGCGCAACCGCCGAGCAGGAATAGTGCAATTGCCGTGAGCTTCTTGTTCATCTTTGCTCGGATGCAGGAAGGTCAGGAAAGGTTTCGGGCCGTACGCCAGGCGACCCACGGCTTCTCGATCGGTCCGAGCTCGATCCGCGACGCGGCGACGTCATAGTCGCGCGCAGCGATGCGATCGAGCAGGCGCCGATGGAGCGCGGCCAGCACCGCCAGCGGACGTAGCGGTGCGCTCACCGCGGCTGACTTCAGCTCTTCCTGCGCAGCGTCCTTGAACTCGCGCAGCGCGGCTTTGACCTGCGGCGCGATTTCGCGGTTGCGCAGATCTTCGAGCGTCACGTTGTGCGCAGTGAGGCGATCCTGCGGCAGGTAGACGCGCCCGTCGTACGCGTCCTGACGCAGGTCGCGCAGCATCTCGCTCTGTCGAATGCCGACGCCGATGCGGTTGGCAGTTGCCCGCGCTGCTTCCTCCAGAGGAGACGGCGCGACGAGCAGCGCGGCCATCAGCTCCTGAATCGTGCCGCCGCTGCGGGACGAGTACGCACGCAGCTCGCGCAGATTCGAGTAAGTCATGCGCGCGAGATCCATGTCCGCCGCGACCACGGCCTCATGCAGCTTGGCGAACGAGGCGCGTTCGACGCCGCTGTCGTTGAGCAAGCGCGTCGCTGGGTGTTGCGGGCTGCCGTTCGTGAGGCGCTCGATCTCGCCGCGCCACCATTGCAGGCGCGTGTGGGCGACGTCGTGATTGGCAGCTTGCGCGGAGTCGCGGATTTCTGCGTCGACGACGTAGAGCGCGCAGAGCTGATCGCGCCGGTCGGCGGGCGCGTACAGCAAGGAAAAGTAGCGCATGGAGCCGGGTGGGGCGGCGCGATTCACCATTGAATCGTCGAGCGCAGCCACCGGGCGACCTTAACCTTGGGACTCGTCGGATCGCTTCGCCGGCGCTTCCGGTTCCGGCACCGCCGCGAACAAATCGTAGTCTTCGCTCCACTGCGGCTCGCGCGTCAGCTTGTCGACCGGTTCGAGCGACTCGATCTCGCGCTCGGGCCGCACGCCGAGCTCGGTGAACTTGCGCGCGCCCGGCAGCACCTGGCGCTCGAGCGAGCCGACCGCAGCGTTGAAGGTCTCGACGCTGGTCGCGAGGTTGCGGCCGAGCTTCGTGAGGTGGCTGCTGAACACGCCGAGGCGCTTGTACAGCTCCTCGGCGAGCGTACGGATCGTCTCGGCGTTCTGCGCCAGCACCGTCTGCCGCCAGCCGTAGGCGACCGTCTTCAGGATCGCGACGAAGCTCGACGGCGTCGTGATGATGACGTTCTGGCGGATTGCATCCTCGATCAGCGACGGCAGCTCGGCGAGTGCGGCCGACAGGAACTGATCGCCCGGGATGAACAGGATCACGAAGTCCGGACTCTTCTCGAACTGGTTCCAGTAGTTCTTCGAGCTGAGCTGCCGCACGCGTTCCGCGACGGCCTGAGCGTGCCGGCGCAGCGCCGTCGCACGGACTTCGTCGCTGGTCGCTTCGGAGGCTTCCAGGTAGGCGTCGAGCGGTGTCTTCACGTCGACGACGAGATCCCGGCCCTCGGGCATGTGCACGATCATGTCGGGACGCAGCGCGCCGTCTTCGGTGCGTACGTGCACCTGCTCGGCGAAGTCGCAGTGCTCGACCATGCCCGCGAGCTCGGCAAGACGGCGCAGCGTGAGCTCGCCCCACTGACCGCGCACTTCCGGCCGGCGCAGCGCGTTGACCAGGGAGCGCGTCTCCTTCTGCAGCGCCTGCTGTCCGACCATCACCGACTCGATCGAGCTCTTGAGGCTGCCGAACGTCTCGGCGCGCTCCTTCTCGATGCGCTGGATCTGCTGCTCGGTCTTGTTCAAGGCCTCGCGGATCGGCGCGACCAGCGACTCGATCGCCTTCTCGCGCTGCATGAGGACGGACGCGGCGTTCTGGTTGTGTTGCCCTAGATGCTCGCGCGCCAGCTTCAGGAACACTTCGCTGTTCGAGCGCAGCGACGCGCCGGCCACGTTGTCGAAACTGGAGCGCAAGCGCTCGATGGTCTGGTCCAGCGCCGCCTGCCGCTCGCGATCGATCTGCTCGTCCGTCTTGACCTGCGCCCGCACGACGGCGAGCTCCAGGTGCAGCGATTCGCGCCGGCGCCGCGCCCGCCAGGTCGCAGCGAGGATGCCGATCAGCGTGCCGATGACCAGGCCGACCAGCGCGGCGATGACGACGCCTGTGCTCACTGCCGGCGCCCCTCGCCGTCGGCGTCGGCGTCGCGCCGCAGATGCATCATGTAGTTCACGTCGACATTGCTCGATTGCCGGGCCGAATTCGCGAACGGATCGTAGGCGAGCCCGGCAACATCCTCGACCGTCAGCTCCGCCGCGCGCGCCCACCGTGCCAGCTCAGACGGCTTGATGAAACGCTCGTACGTATGCGTGCCGCGCGTCAGGAGATTCATCACGTACTCGGCGCCGACGATCGCCAGCAGGTACGACTTCAGATTGCGATTCAGCGTCGAGACGAACACATGTCCACCGGGCTTCACCAGCGTGCGCAACGCGCGCAGCACGCTGTCCGGTTCCGGCACATGCTCCAGCATCTCCATGCAGACCGCGATGTCGTAGACGCCGGCATTGCGAGCCGCGTGCGTCTCTGCAGACTCGCGTGCGTAGCTCACCGGCAGTTTGCTTTCGAGCGCGTGCAGCTCGGCAACCTCGACCGTCTGCGGACCGAGATCGATACCCGTGACCTGCGCGCCGCGCCGGGCCATCGCCTCGCTGAGCAGGCCGCCACCGCAGCCGACATCGAGCACGCGCTTGCCTGCCAGGCCAGCGCGGTTGTCGACGTAGTCCAGCCGCACCGGGTTGAGGGCATGCAGCGGCCGGAACTCGCCGTGCGGATCCCACCAGCGCTGGGCGACGGCATCGAAGCGCGCAATCTCCTTCGGATCGTGATTCGTCGAGGTCGTGGTGTTCATGCTTACTCGTCGAGGCTGGCGCGAATGCGGGCTTGCCAGTACTGCGCCCGATGCAGCACGTCTGCGAGATCGAGATGCGTCAGACGACCGTCCTGCACCAGGCGGCGTCCTGCAACCCACACATCGCTGACCTGGTCGCGCGACGCTGCGAACAGGAGCTGCGCGACCGGATCGTAGACAGGCTGAGTGTGAGCGCGGCTCAGGTCGAAGCAGCACAGGTCGGCCCACTTACCCGCGACCAGCGAGCCGGTGAACTCGGCGAGTCCCAGTGCGCGGGCTCCGCCCAGCGTCGCGGCCCGCAACCAGTCGTGCGGCGGAATGGGCGAGAGAGTCGGAAACAGACCGCGCGCGGTCAGCGCCGCGGTCCGCAGTTCGTCGAGCATGCTGAGATCGTTGCTGCAGGCAGCGGCGTCGGTGCCGAGCGCCCAGTTCACGTTGTGCCGCTTCAGCGTCGCGGCCGGGCATTCGCTGATGCCGAGCTTCATGGCCGAGCGTGCGCAATGAACGACGCTGGCGCCGACACGGCTCAATTGTTCGACTTCGCCGTTGTCCAGCTCGGGCGCATGCACGGCAGTCAAGAGCTGCGATAGCAATCCGAGCCGCTCGAGCCGCCCAAGAACCTGCTGGCGGTCGAGGCTGCCGAGCGAGCGGGCCTCGACCAGGCGCATCGTCACCGGCAGCTCCAGCTCGTCCGCCGCGCGGCGCACGCGGACCAGCGTTTCGTCGCCGCTCGAATCGAGGTCGGGCGCGAGCGCGGTCGTCACCAGCGGATCGTCGCGATACTCATCGTGCAGGGCGATCCCCTTCGCCAGGCACTCGTTGGCCGAGCCGGCCCACGGGCTCGGGGTGTCCGCGACCGGCAGGCCGATGCAGGCGCGAATCTTCGCTGCCGAAGCCGCCTGGGCCGCCACTTCCGGGAAAAGCTGCATGTCGGCGAAGCAGGTGGTGCCGCTCGTCAGCATGTCGGCGATGGCGAGCTCGGTGCCGTCGCGGACGTACTCCGCGTCCATCCAGCGCTGCTCCAGCGGACGGATCTGGCGATTCAGCCAGTAGTCGAAAGAGGAGCTTTCCGCCGCGCCTCGTAACAGCGTCATGGCCGCCCGCGTGTGCGCATTGACGAAGCCGGGGAGAAGTACGTGGTCGGGTCGAGCAATGATTTCCTCGGCTGCGAATCGCGCCCGCGCCTCGCGTGTGGGCGCGATCGCAAGGATCGAACCGCGGTGGATGGCCACGGCATGATCTTCTAGCACGCGGGCGTCCGGCTCGATCGGAACGACCCAGCGGGCAGTGATCAGGGTATCGATCGGGTCCATTGAACGTTCGGTGAAACGTGCGGAAAAACGTGCTCGTGGCGGGTGCGGAAGTATAGCCCGAGCGCACGCTCGCAGCGCTCAGAAAGGGTTCGGTGGAGTGGCTCGCTGTGCTAGGATTCGCCACTTAAATTTCACCCTTTCCGACCTCCTTCGCATGGCCGAAATCGCGCGCGAGATCCTCCACGTCAACCTCGAAGACGAGATGCGCCAGTCGTATCTCGACTATGCGATGAGCGTCATCGTCGGGCGCGCCCTGCCCGACGTCCGCGACGGATTGAAGCCGGTCCACCGGCGCATCCTCTTCGCGATGCAGGAGAGCAATAACGTCTATTCGCGCCCCTACGTGAAGTGCGCGCGCGTGGTCGGCGACGTGCTCGGTAAATATCACCCGCACGGCGACACTGCGACCTACGACGCCCTGGTGCGCATGGCGCAAGACTTCTCGATGCGCTATCAGCTGGTCGACGGGCAGGGCAATTTCGGCTCCGTCGACGGCGACCCGCCGGCAGCCTACCGCTACACCGAGTGCCGCATGACGGCGCTGTCCTCGGAGCTGCTCGCCGACATCGACAAGGAGACGGTCGATTTCGTCGACAACTACGACGGCAAGGAAAAAGAGCCGGTCGTCCTGCCGACGCGTGCGCCGAACCTGCTCGTGAACGGCTCCGCCGGCATCGCCGTCGGCATGGCCACGAACATTCCGCCGCACAACCTCGGCGAGGTCGTCACGGCGTGCATCGCGCTGATCGACGATCCGAACATCTCGATCGCCAACCTGATGCAGCTCATCCCGGGCCCGGATTTCCCGACCGCCGGCATCATCAACGGCTCGCAGGGCATCGCTCTCGCTTATGCGACCGGCCGCGGCCGTCTCGACGTGCGCGCGCGCACCACCATCGAAGAGGACGACAAGGGCCGGCAGACCATCATCGTCACGGAGCTGCCGTTCCAGGTGAACAAGGCGCGTCTGCTCGAGCGCATCGCCGAGCTGGTGCGCGAGAAGATCATCGAAGGCATCGCCAGCGACGGCCTGCGCGACGAGTCGGACAAGGACGGCATGCGCATCGTCGTCGAGCTCAAGCGCGGCGAGGTCGCCGACATCGTGCTGAACAACTTGTTCAAGCACACGCCGATGGAGTCGGTGTTCGGCATCAACATGGTGGCGCTGCAGGACGGCCAGCCGAAGCTCTTCAACCTCAAGGAGATGCTCGAAGCCTTCGTGCGCCACCGCCGCGAGGTGGTCACGCGGCGCACGGTCTACGATCTGCGCAAGGCGCGCGAGCGGGCTCACATCCTCGAAGGCCAGGCGATCGCGCTCGCGAACATCGACGAGGTCATCGCGGTCATCAAGGCGTCGCCATCGCCGGCAGAGGCGAAGGTCGCTCTCATGGGCCGTGCCTGGACGTCGGGCGCGGTGCCCGAGATGCTGGCGCGTGCCGGCGATGTGGTGTCGCGGCCCGACCATCTGTCCGAAGAGTTCGGCCTCAAGCCGGAAGGCTATCGACTGTCGGACGCGCAAGCCCAGGCGATTCTCGACCTGCGCTTGAACCGGCTGACGGCGCTGGAGCAGGACAAGATCGTCGTCGAGTTCCAGGAGCTGCTGGTGCAGATCCGCGACCTCAGCGACATCCTCGCGCGCCCCGAGCGCTTGCTTGCGGTCATTCGCGCCGAGCTGGAAGACATCCGCGGGAGGTACGCGGACCAGCGCCGCACCGAGATCATCCAGGACCATTCCGACCTGACGATCGAAGATCTGATCGAACAGCAGGATGTCGTGGTCACGCTGTCCCACGGCGGTTACGCCAAGGCGCAGCCGGTGACGGACTATCACGCGCAGCGGCGCGGCGGGCGCGGCAAGGCCGCGACCGCGATGAAGGAAGAGGATTTCGTCGACAAGCTGTTCGTCGCGAACACCCACGACACGCTGTTGTGCTTCTCGAGCTCCGGCAAGCTCTACTGGCTCAAGGTCTACCAGTTACCGCAGGCAAGCCGTGGCTCGCGCGGCAAGCCGATCGTGAACTTGTTGCCTCTGCAGGAAGGCGAGCGCATCACCGCGGTCCTGCCGATCCATGAGTTCGAAGAGAACAAGTTCGTGTTCATGGTCACGGCGCAGGGCACGGTCAAGAAGACCTCGCTCGAGGCGTTCTCGCGCCCGCGTCAGGCCGGCATCATTGCCATCGAGCTGGAAGGCGGCGACCGTCTGGTCGGCGTCGACATCACCGACGGCCACCGCCAGATCATCCTGTGCTCGAGCGGCGGCAAGGCCATCCGCTTCGACGAGAACGACGTGCGGCCGATGGGTCGCACTGCCGCGGGCGTGCGCGGTATCCGCCTGCCGGTCAGCGAGGAAGTGATCTCGCTGATCATCGTCGACGAGCAGGGCATGGTCCTCACGGCCTCGCAGAACGGTTATGGCAAACGCACGCTGGTCGAGGACTTCCCGATCCACGGCCGCGGCGGCCAGGGCGTCATCGCCCTGCAGATCAGCGAGCGTAATGGCCAGATGGTCGGCGCGCTGCTCGTGAAACCGGACGACGAGATCATGCTGATCAGCTCCAGCGGCACGCTGGTGCGCACGCCGGTCGGCGAGATCTCGATCCAGGGCCGCAATACCCAGGGCGTGCGCCTGATCCGGCTCGACGAAGGCGATCGCCTCGTCGGCCTGGAGCGCATCCTCGCGGAAGGCGAAGAGGGCGGAGAGCCGCCGGCGGAATAAGAGAGCTGTAGGTCGGGCTTTAGCCCGACATTTCTATATTCCTCGAAGCTCATTCCGTTCGGCGATGAGCCTTGGTATACAAGCTCTCCGTTTTCACCACCCGTTTGAGAGCAATGCGCGTCTTCAATTTCAGTCCCGGTCCCGCCGTCCTCCCCGAGGAAGTTCTCGAGCAAGCCCGCGAGGAGCTGCTCGACTGGCGGGGCACCGGCATGTCGGTGATGGAGATGAGCCATCGCGGCAAGGCCTTCATCTCGATCGCCGAACAGGCCGAAGCCGACCTGCGTGAGCTGCTGGCGGTGCCGAAGAACTACAAAGTGCTGTTCCTGCAGGGCGGCGCTACCGCGCAGTTCGCGGGCGTTCCGCTCAACCTGACGACGCCCGACAGCGTCGTCGACTACGTGAACACCGGCTCGTGGTCGAAGAAGGCGATCGGCGAGGCGAAGCACTACGCGCGCGTCAACGTTGCGGCGGACGCGGGTGAGCCGTACGTGTCGATTCCGGCAGTTTCGAGCTGGAAGCGCACGCCGGAGGCGGCCTATCTGCACTACACGCCGAACGAGACCATCGGCGGCGTCGAATATCACTTCGTTCCGGACGTCGGCTCAGTGCCGCTGGTCGCGGACATGTCCTCGACGATCCTGTCGCGGCCGATCGAGGTCGCGAAGTTCGGCCTGATCTACGCCGGCGCGCAGAAGAACATCGGCCCGGCGGGACTGACGCTGGTGATAGTGCGCGAAGACCTGCTCGGTCGAGCGCGGCCGGCAACGCCCGCCTTCATGGATTTCGCGGCGATGGCGAAGGAGGGCTCGATGCTCAATACGCCGCCGACGTTCGCCTGGTACATGGCCGGCCTCGTGTTCCAGTGGCTGAAGCGCCAGGGCGGCTTGCAGGGAATCGGCGAGCGCAACCGCGCCAAGGCCGAGAAGCTGTACGCCGCGATCGACGGCTCGTCGTTCTATCGCAACCCGGTCGCGAAGGACGCACGCTCGTGGATGAACGTGCCGTTCACGCTCGCGAACCCGGAGCTCGACAAGACTTTCACCGCCGAGGCGCAGCAGGCCGGCCTGGTGACGCTCGAAGGTCATCGCTCGGTCGGCGGCATGCGCGCGAGCCTGTACAACGCGATGCCGATGGCGGGCGTGACCGCGCTCGTGGATTTCATGCGCACGTTCGAGAAGAAGCATGGGTAAGGAGTCGTTCAAGATCCTCACGCTCAACAACATCTCGGTGCGCGGGCTGGACCGCCTGCCGCGCGAGCGTTACGAGGTGGCTTCCGAGATCGGTCATCCCGATGCGATCCTCCTTCGCTCCGCGGACATGCACGAGATGGACGTGCCAGCGAGCGTCAGAGCGGTGGCACGCGCGGGCGCCGGCACCAACAACATTCCGGTGCCGCGGCTCTCGAAGCGCGGCATTCCGGTTTTCAATGCACCGGGCGCCAACGCGAATGCCGTGAAGGAGCTCGTGATCGCCGGAATGTTCCTCGCGGCACGCAACATCTGTCCGGCATGGGAGTACGTGCGCGGACTGAAGGGCAACGACGACCAGCTCGACGAAGCAGTCGAGAAGGGCAAGAAGAAGTTCGTCGGCTACGAGCTGCCCGGCCGCACGCTCGGCGTGATCGGCCTCGGCGCGATCGGAGTCGAGGTCGCGAATGCGGCGCACCTGCTCGGCATGCGCGTGCTCGGCTTCGATCCGCAGATCACGGTGCAGCGTGCGTGGCAGCTTTCTTCAGGAGTCGAGCAGGCTTTGTCGCTCGACGACTTGTTCGCGCGCGCCGACATGATCACCGTGCACGTGCCCTTGCTCGACGGCACTCGCAATCTGGTGAACCCGCAGCGGCTGCGGGTCATGCGTAACGGCGGCGTCGTGCTCAACTTCGCGCGCAGCGGCATCGTCGACGAAAAAGCAGTTCTGGATGCGCTGGGCAGCGGCAAGCTCAATAGTTATGTCTGCGACTTCCCGACGGCGCAGATGAAGGACCATCCGAAGGTCGTGGCGCTGCCGCATCTCGGCGCGTCGACCGGCGAGGCGGAGGAGAACTGCGCAGTCATGGTCGCGGACACGCTGCGTGACTTCCTGGAGCAGGGGAACATCCGCAACTCGGTGAACTTCCCCGAAGCGATCCTGCCGCGCACCGGCAGCGCGACGCGCCTGTCGATCGCGAACGAGAACGTGCCGAACATGGTCGGCCAGATCTCGACCGCGCTCGCGGCCGCGAACCTCAACATCGCCGACCTGCTCAACAAGTCGCGCGGCGAGCTCGCGTACACGCTGATCGACATCGACGGCGCGGTGCCCGAGGCGGTGCTGGACAAGATGCGACAGATCGAAGGCGTGCTCGCAGTCCGTTTAATCAACGCGGCATGAAGAAGCAGAAGGCCAGGAAGAAGTCCGTCGCACCAAACCCCGCGGGGCTCGATTCCATTCGCGACCGGATCGACGACATCGACCGTCGCATTCACGACCTGCTCAACGAGCGCGCCCGGTTCGCGCAGCAGGTCGGCAAGTCGAAGCGCTCCGAGGGCCTCAGCACCGCCGACTTCTACAAACCCGAGCGCGAAGCTCAGGTCCTGCGCCAGGCGCTCGAACGCAACAAAGGCCCGTTGCGCAACGAAGAGATCGCGCGGCTGTTTCGCGAAATCATGTCTGCCTGCCTCGCGCAGCAGGAGCCGCTGAAGGTCGCTTTTCTCGGTCCCGAAGGCACGTTCTCGCAGCAGGCAGTGCTGAAGCACTTCGGTCACTCGGTGCGCGCGCTGCCGCTGACATCCATCGGCGAAGTGTTCGAGGAAGTGCAGGCGAGCCATGCCGACTTCGGCCTCGTGCCGATCGAGAACTCGACCGAGGGCACCGTCAACAACACACTCGACATGTTCCTGTCGTCGCCGCTGAAGATCTGCGGCGAAGTCGAGCTGCGCATCCATCAGCACGTGATGGGGCGCATGCACGGCCTGGAGAAGATCGTGCGCATCTGCTCGCACCAGCAATCGCTGGCGCAATGCCGGCAGTGGCTGGACGAATACCTGCCGAATGCCGAGCGAGTGCCCGTCAGCAGCAATGCCGAAGCCGCACGTCGCGCCCGCGACGAAGACGGGACGGCTGCGATTGCCGGACAGGCGGCGGCAGAGATCTACGGCCTCAACATCATCGTCCCGGAGATCGAGGACACGCCGGACAACTCCACGCGCTTCCTCGTGATCGGCCGCAAGCTGTTCAGCGCCAGCGGCAACGACAAGACCACCTTGCTGGTATCGGCCGGCAACACGCAGTCGCCCGGTGCGCTGCACCGCCTGCTCGGCCCGCTCGCGGAACACGGCATCAGCATGACGCGCATCGAGTCGCGCCCTTCGCGCCGCGGCAAGTGGGACTACGTGTTCTTCATCGACGTCGTCGGGCACGCCGAGCAGCATCCGTTGAGCACGGCGCTCGCACAGCTCAAAGAGCAGACCTCGCTGTTCCGGGTGTTGGGTTCGTATCCGTGCGCGGTACTATGAGCGCATGTCCCTAGATCCCGCCAAGCTCGCTCCGCCCGGCGTCCGTACGCTCGCTCCCTACATTCCCGGCAAGCCGCTCGAGGAACTGGAGCGCGAGTACGGCATCAGCGACAGCATCAAGCTGGCATCCAACGAAAATCCGCTCGGCCCCGGTGCGCGGGCACTCGAAGCGATCGCGCAGGCGTCGCGGCAGATCGGCCTCTATCCGGACGGCAGCGGTTTCAAGCTGAAGCAGGCACTCGCTCGCAAACACGGCTGCGGCACCGAGTGCATCACGCTCGGCAACGGCTCGAACGATGTGCTCGTGCTGCTTGCCGAGGCGTTCCTGTCGCCGCAGAGCGAAGCCGTCTATTCGCAGTACACATTCGCGGTCTATCCCATCGCCGTGCAGGCGACCGGGGCGACTGCACGCATCGCACCAGCGAATCCCGCAGGTCACGCGATGCCGCTCGGTCATGACCTCGCGGCGATGGCAGCGCTCATCAACGAGCGTACGCGCCTCGTGTTCGTTGCGAATCCGAACAACCCCACCGGAACGTGGGTCAGTGCAGATGCTTTGCGGAAGTTCGTGGCAGCAGTGCCCGAGCAGACGCTGGTGGTTGTGGACGAGGCGTACATCGAATACGTCAGCACGCCCGATTTCCCGGACGCCAGCCGCTGGCTGCGCGAGTTCCCGAACCTGATCGTCACGCGCACGTTCTCGAAGGTCTATGGCCTGGCAGGGCTGCGCGTCGGTTACGCGCTGTCGCATCCGTCGGTGGCGGACATGCTCAATCGCGTGCGCCAGCCTTTCAATGTCAACACGATCGCGCTCGCTGCCGCACTGGCTGCGCTCGATGACGCCGAGCATCTGCAGCGATCGGTTGATACCAACCGCAGCGGGATGGCGCAGCTGAAAGCCGGTTTCGATGCGCTCGGCGTGCGTCATCTGCCCTCGGCCGGCAATTTCGTGATGATCGAGTGCGGCCGGCCGGCGCCGGCGGTCTACGAAGCGATGCTGCGGCAGGGCGTGATCGTGCGGCCGGTCGGCAACTACGGCCTGCCGAATCACTTGCGGATCACCATCGGAACGCGCGAGCAGAACGAGCGCATGCTGGCAGCGCTCAAACAAGCGCTGCGTCCATGACCGAATATGTGGTGGAACCTGCGTCGCACGTTGCCGGCACGGTTCGCGTCCCGGGCGACAAGTCGATCTCGCATCGCGCGCTGATGCTCGGCGGCATTGCCGAAGGCATCACCGAAGTGCGTGGCTTCCTCGAAAGCGAAGACTGCCTGGCGACGATGCGCGCGATGCGCGCACTCGGCGTGCAGATCGAGCAGACCAGCGCGCGGGAAATCCGCGTACGCGGCGTCGGTCGCGCCGGGTTGAAAGCTGCAACGCACGCGCTCGACATGGGCAACTCCGGCACGGCCATGCGTCTGATGAGCGGCCTGCTGGCTGGACAGAGCTTCGACAGCGAGCTGATCGGCGATTCGTCGCTGATGAAGCGGCCGATGGAGCGCGTCGCCGGTCCGCTGCGGCAAATGGGCGCGCGGATCGAAACAGCGGCGGGCAAGCCGCCGGTGCGGATTCGGGGCGGCTCGTCGCTCAGCGGCATTCGCTACGAGCTGCCGGTTGCCAGCGCGCAAGTGAAATCGGCGGTGCTGCTCGCCGGGCTGTACGCGCAAGGGCAGACCACGGTGATCGAGCCGGCCGTCACCCGCGATCACACCGAGCGCATGCTGCTCAGCTTCGGCTGCCGCGTCGATGCGGCGCACGGCGAAATCCGTTTGACCCCGCCGCAGCGCCTGGAAGCGTGCTCGCTGGAAGTGCCGGGCGACTTCTCGTCGTCCGCGTTCTTCATGGTCGCAGGCTCGATCGGCGCGGCGATGCTCACGATCAACGGCGTTGGCATCAATCCCACGCGCACCGGCCTGCTGGACATTCTTGGCTTGATGGGCGCGGACCTGAGGGTCGTGAACCATCGCTCGGCCGGCGCTGAGCCGGTCGCCGACATCGAAGTCCGGCCGGCGGCGCTCAAGGGCATCCGGGTCCCGGAGCACCTGGTGCCGCTCGCAATCGACGAATTTCCTGCGCTGTTCGTCGCCGCGGCCTGCGCCGAGGGCGAGACAGTGGTGACCGGTGCCGAAGAGCTACGGGTCAAAGAGAGCGATCGCATCGCCGTCATGGCGGACGGGCTGACAGCGATGGGGGTGGCCTGCGAAGTCCTCCCCGACGGCATCCGCATCCAGGGCCGGCCGGAACAACGGGTCTTCTCCGGAGGTACCGTCGACAGCCACGGCGATCATCGGATCGCGATGTCTTTCGCCATCGCCAGCGCGCGCTCGCAAGCCCCGATCCGCATCCTGGACGTGGCCAACGTCGCGACCTCGTTCCCGGACTTCCCCGGGGTGGCCGCGGCAGCCGGCTTCAACGTAGTGACTCGTCAATAGATCGCACCGTGGCGTCCCCCATCATCACCATCGACGGGCCCAGCGGCTCCGGCAAAGGCACGATCTCGCGCCTGGTGGCCGACCGGCTGGGCTGGCGGCTGCTGGACAGCGGCGCGCTGTATCGCCTCGTGGCCTTTGCGGGCCAGCAGCGCGGGCTGATCCCGTACGACGAGTCCGGCCATACCGACATCGCCCAGCACCTCGACGTGCAGTTCGGCCTCGGGCCGCACGGCGGCGAGCAGATCTGGCTGGCCGGCCAGGAGGTCAGTCAGCGCATCAGGACCGAGCAGGCGGGCGAGGGTGCCTCGCGGGTGGCGGCGATGCCAAGCGTCCGCGCGGCGCTAATGGACCGTCAGCGGGCCTTTGCGGGGCCGCCCGGACTGGTGGCCGACGGCCGCGACATGGGGACCGTGGTTTTCCCCGGTGCGGCCCTCAAGATCTTCCTGACCGCCAGCGCCGAGGAGCGGGCACGGCGCCGCTATAACCAGTTGAAAGACAAGGGACTCGGTGCTAACCTCGCCGCCCTTTCGCTGGAGATAGCCGAGCGCGATCGGCGCGACGCAAGCCGCGCGGTTGCCCCGCTGCGGCCCGCCGACGACGCCGTGATCGTGGATTCCACCGCGATGACGATCGATGCGGTGGTCGCACGCGTGCTGGAGCTCGCCGCCGCGCGTCTCCCGTCAGGCTGATTTCCAGGATTGACGATGAATTCTCAAGGCGCCGCGCGGGATGCGCGGTTCGATGCAACAACCCCTCGCATGCAGTGGACGTCGGTGAGGGATAGCGGGTCGCAAGCGGCCCCGGAAGTACTCATGACCGAGAGTTTTGCGCAACTTTTCGAAGAAAGCCTGGCCTCCCAGAAGATCAAGCCCGGCGCGATCCTGACCGGACGCGTCGTGGAAGTCGGACCCGACGTGGTGCTCGTCAATGCGGGTCTGAAGAGCGAAGCCGTCATCCCCGCCGATCAGTTCAAGAACGAGCGCGGTGAGCTCGAAGTCGCCGTCGGCGATGACGTGGAAGTCGCGCTCGACAGCGTCGAGGACGGCAACGGCGAAACGCGCCTGTCGCGCGAGAAGGCCAAGCGTGCCCGCACCTGGTCGCGCCTGGAGCAGGCGTTCGAGAAGCAGGAGATCGTCAAGGGCATCATCAACGGCCGCGTCAAAGGCGGCTTCACCGTCGAGATCGATTTCGTGCGGGCGTTCCTGCCCGGCTCGCTCGTCGACGTGCGCCCGGTGCGCGATCCGTCGTACCTCGAAGGCAAGACGCTCGAGTTCAAGGTCATCAAGCTGGACCAGAAGCGCAACAACGTGGTGGTGTCACGCCGCGCGGTCGTCGAGCAGGAATACAGCGCCGAGCGCACCGAGCTGCTCGAGAAGCTGCAGGAAGGCGCGGTCATCAAGGGCACCGTCAAGAACCTCACCGACTACGGCGCGTTCGTCGACCTCGGCGGCATCGACGGTCTGCTGCACATCACCGACATGGCGTGGAAGCGCGTCAAGCATCCGTCGGAAGTCGTCAACGTCGGCGACGAGATCGACGTGCGCATCCTCAAGTTCGACCGCGAGCGCCAGCGCGTGTCGCTGGGCATCAAGCAGCTCGGCAACGACCCGTGGCAGCAGATCGGCCGCCGCTATCCGACCGGCACGCGCCTGTTCGGCAAGGTCACGAACATTGCCGACTACGGCTGCTTCGTCGAGATCGAAGAGGGCGTCGAAGGCCTGGTACACGTGTCCGAGATGGACTGGACCAACAAGAACGTGAACCCCTCGAAGGTCGTGCACATCGGCCAGGAAGTCGAGGTGATGGTGCTCGACATCGACGAGGAGCGCCGCCGCATCTCTCTCGGCATCAAGCAGTGCCAGGCGAATCCGTGGAAGGAGTTCAGCGACAACTACAACCGCGGCGACAAGGTCTCGGGACAGATCAAGTCGATCACCGACTTCGGCATCTTCATCGGCCTGTCGGGCGGCATCGACGGCCTG
>DATENH010000231.1:0-6859 GCA_035275145.1 Steroidobacteraceae bacterium
CTCTCATTGCGACGGACGCCGCCCTGCGGGAACTGCCAGCCACGGCCCCCGGTACGGCCGCCGAGCAGCACTTGCCGATCGTCGCGGATCAGCACGATCCCGACGTTGGCGCGAAACCCTTCGGCGTCGATGAAATCTGTCATGGATTGGCAACCGGATTGCCCGGGATTGTAACCTTCGACGCCATGAATCGGGATAAGCGTCCGTGCAAACCGCCAGCCGTGTGACCGCGGTCTGCGCCGCGCTCGTGCTGATCGCGTTCGCGGCGTTCGTCGTATCGCTGATGAGCGGCAGCGTGGAGATGAGCCTCCCGGAACTGTGGCGCGGCTTGCGCTCGACCGATGCACTCTCGCACACGCTGGTCTTCGAGCTGCGCCTGCCGCGAACGCTGACGGCATTTGCCGCCGGCGGCGTGCTGGCCCTGGCGGGCGTATTGATGCAGGTCTTGCTCCGCAATCCGCTCGCGGACCCGTTCATCATGGGTGTCTCCGGAGGGGCTGCGGTCGCAGCGTTGTCGGCAATGCTGCTCGGTATGGGCGGGTTGCTCATCGACGTGAGCGCGACGTTGGGAGCCCTCGGGACGACGCTGCTCGTGTTCGCGCTGGCGCGCGGCGAGGGCGGCTGGACCGCCGCGCGACTGTTACTGACGGGGGTTGTGGTAGCCGCCGGCGCCAGTGCCGTCGTGAGCATGCTGCTCAGCCTGGGCGAGGAGACCAAGCTGCGAGGCATGCTGTTCTGGCTGATGGGCGACCTGTCGCTCAGCAGTCGGCCGGGCCCGCTGCTGATAGTCTTCGCGGCCGCGCTCGCTCTCGCCTTTCCTTTCGCGCGTCACCTGAATCTGCTCGCGCGCAGCGAGCTGCAGGCACGAGTTCTCGGCGCGCCAGTAGAGACCTTGCGGATGGGCATGTTTCTGGTCAGCTCGATTCTGACCGCGGCCTGCGTGACCACTGCGGGCACGATCGGCTTCGTCGGCCTGGTGACGCCGCACCTGATTCGCAGAATGGTCGGCGCGGATCATCGCCTCGTGCTGCCGGGATCGGCGCTACTCGGCGGCACGCTCGTGATGGTCGCCGACGTCTGTGCCCGCACGTTGTTCGCGCCACGACAGTTGGCGGTAGGAGCCTTGACAGCCATCGCCGGCGTGCCGCTGTTCTTGTTGCTGATGCGTCGTAAGCCGCACTGAGCCGCGCAGCGTTCAGGCAAGCTCGACGCGATTGCGACCCTTCTGCTTCGCGCGATACAGCGCCGAATCCGCATCGGCCAGCAAGCGCTCGGCCGCTGCTTTCAGATCCGCTTCGTCGCGCGACAGTATCGTGCCGGCCACGCCGATCGACACAGTCATTCCCAACTGCACGCCGGGCTGGAGCTCGAGCGGCGTCTCGCACACGGCCAGCCGAATTCGCTCGGCCAGAACGGCCGCTTGATCGGGCGTGATGCCCGGCGCCAGCACCACGAACTCGTCGCCGCCGAATCGGGCAGCCGCGTCGCTGCCGCGGATGTGAGCATCGACGCGTTGCGCGGCCTCGCGCAGAGCCATGTCGCCTGCCAGGTGACCATGCTGGTCGTTGATCTGCTTGAAGCGATCCAGATCGATGAGCAGGCAGGTGAGGCTCGTCCCCTGCCGCTGCGCGCGCGCCAGTTCTTCCTTGAGGCGGGCATTGAGATAGCGCCGGTTATGCCACCCCGTGAGGAAATCCGTCAGACCGCTACGTACCAAGCGTGCACGGTTGATGGTGTTCTCGATCGCGAACGAAGCGATGACACCCAGGTGCGCGAGAAAATCCGTGGCGAGGTGCCGCGAGAAGCGCCGTTCGTCGCTGCTGCCGAAATTCAGGCTGCCCTGCAGCCGATCCTGCCGGCGCAGCGGAATCAGCGCGACACTGCGGACGCCGGCATTGCTCGGAAACAGCAGCTGATGGTCGCAGCCCATGTACGGCCCGAGCCACGGCCGGTGAAAGGAATTGAACTGCGGCGCGAGTCCGATGAGGCTGTCCGTGAACAGCACGCTCGGAAAATCCTCGACGCGCAGATGATCGGCGATCAGCAGGTGACGGATCTCGTGCTGCGGGTCGAGCAGCAGCAACGTCACCGACTCGAGCACGTACGATTCCTTGAGCCCGCCGCAGATGGCGTCGAACGTCTGCGCCAGGTTCTCCGCCTTGAGCAGCTCCAGCTCGCGCTCCTGGCTACGCTTGAGCAGCCGCTCGTTGTTGGCGGCTTCGTCGACCAGCGTGGCGATGCGCGCACGCAGGTCGCGGATCTCGCCTTCCAGATCGCGCGCGGACATCAGGCGCCCTCCGGACGCGCGCGGCCGGCGAGGTACTCGCGGCCCTTTTGCATCATCTCCGCGAACTGGCGGGCGTCGCCGGTCGTCACCGACTGCCATATGAGCTCTACGGCCCCGCGCAGCGCTTGCAGCGATTCGCGACCATAGTCGTTCAGATGCTGGATCTCGAAATAGAGTTCCGGACTTTCGCCGGCCACCCTGGTCGCAACGTCGACTTGCGCGTCGTACGTGGTGCTCGACAATTGCGCCAGCCGCGGCGCAGCTTCGCCGCTGCCCGCCAGCGCCGTGAAGAAGGCGATGTTCAGCGCGTGCGACAGTCCGAGCACGTAGGCGATCAACCGATCGTGGTCGTCGAGCGTCATCACGACCTGCTCGGCCATCGTCGAGGCGAAAATCTCCTGCGCCCGGCCGACAGCCTGCGGACAGCCGACGTCGATGAAGATGACGTGGCGACCGGAGAGCAGCTCGGTGTCCGGACCGAACATCGGATGCACCGACGTGACGTTGCACCCCGCGTCCTTGAGCGCTGTGATTCCCGTACGCAGCGGCGTCTTGAGCGAGCCGATATCGAAAATCGTGCCGCGCGGACGCCGCGACGCGAGCTCGTGCAGGATGCGGTCCGCGATCTGCAGCGGCGTCGCGACTACGATGAGATCCTGGTCGAGACTGCTGTCGCGCCAGTCGCGCAGCGCGCGCGAACCCTCGGCAGTTGCGCGCTCAGGCGCGATCGCCGGATCGGCGACGGTCACCGCATAGCCCTGCGAAGTGAGGAAATCGCTGAACCAGCGACCCATCTTGCCCGCGCCGCCGATGACCAGGGCAGTGCGCCCGCTGCCGCGCCCACCAGCCGCCACGCGAATGCGCTCTTGCGCAGTCAGCGAGCCGCGTATCAGCAAGCGCAACACCGATTCTGCGAGCGAGGGCGAAATACCGAGCGAGCTCGCAGCCGCCCGGGCCTGCAGCAGCACGTCGCGCTCGCGCCGGAAGTCGCGCGTCGGACGACCCTCGGCACGCTTCACTTCGGCGACCTGACGACTGAGCGCCTGCCGTTCGGCGACCAGCGTCAGCAGCTGCCGGTCGAGCGCGCTCAGGCGTTCGCGTAGCTCATCCAGAGTCATGCGCGGTGCGGTCCCGGTTGTATGCAAAATTAGCCTGACGCTTTGTACTAAGGCTAAACGACCCCCGCAAGCGCGGATGGCCGCTCCGGGCCTCGGAACACCGCTATCGGGATGATTACACTGGCATAATTGCCGCCGCCGAACGCCGGATACCACTTCGATGACCGCCGACCCGATGTTGCCAGACCCTTTGCCCGTCGATCCGATGCCGCTGTTCGAGGCATGGTTTCGCGACGCGGCCGCGCGCCGCGCACAACCGAATCCGGACTCGATGATCGTCGCGACCGCTGCAACCAGCGGCGAGCCCTCGGCCCGTGTGGTCCTGTGCAAGCGCATCGACGTGGCTGGCGGCTACATCGTCTTCTTCACGAACTATCAGTCGCGCAAGGGACGCGAGCTCGCGGCCCGACCGCGGGCAGCAGCAGTCTTCCATTGGGATGCGCTGCATCGGCAGGTGCGAATCGAGGGCCCGGTGGTGCGCTCGCCGGAGAGCGAGAGCGACCAATACTTCGCGAGTCGTGCGCTCGACAGCCGCGTCGCCGCGTGGGCCAGTGCGCAAAGCGAACCGCTTGCGTCTCGCGAGCTACTTCTGCAGCGAGTGCGCGAGTTCGGAGCGCGGTTCGGCGTCGCGCCGGGCGCTACGAACGGCGCAGTGCCGCGGCCGCCGCATTGGGGCGGGACTCGTCTGTGGGTCGATACGATCGAGTTGTGGTCCGAGGGCGCCTATCGCGTCCATGACCGCGCGGTCTGGACCCGCTCGCTGCAACGTGGCGACGACTATTCCTTCGTCGGCGGCCCGTGGCGCAGCACGCGTCTCAATCCCTGATTACTTGATGACCTTGAGCGTCGGCTTGCTGCGTTTGCCTTCGCCGGTCGTCGACGGTGCCGGCTCGCTCGGCGGTACCGGCGGCTGCGGCGGCGTGTCCGCCTCCGAGAAGATCATCCCCTGCCCCGTCTCGCGCGCGTAGATCCCTAGCACTGCGGCGATCGGCACGCTGACGTCGTAAGTCGCCGCCCCGAAGCGCGCACGAAACCGCACGACCTCGTTGCCGAGGCTGAGCATGCTCGTGGCGTTGCTGCTGACGTTGAGGATGATCTTGCCGCCTTGCACGTATTGCCGCGGCACTTCCACGCCTTCGATCGAAGCGTCGACGACGATGTGAGGCGTCTGATTGCTGTCGCTGATCCACTCGTGCATGGCGCGCAACAGATACGGCCGGCGTGATCTAACAGGTGTGTCCGCCATAATCCCCTTACGTTACGGGCGCATCTCCTGCTCGACGCGCGACAGGCTGTGGCGAAAGGCCGGTCGCGAGAACACCAGGTTTGCATATTTGCTGATGACCTGCGCCTGCGGCGGCAGGTCGATTTCCCAACCGGGAAGGCGCCACAGGATCGGCGCGATCGAGGCGTCCACCAGCGAGAACTCGTCCGACAGGAAATACGGCTTCGCCTTGAACACGTCGGTGCTGGCGAGAATGCTGTCGCGCAGGATCTTGCGCGCGCGCTGGCCTTGTTTGCGATCGGCGACGTCGTCGATCTGCTGCGCCAGGGTGTACCAGTCGCGCTCGATGCGGTAGAGCGCGAGCCGGAACTGCGCGCGCGCCACCGGGTCGACCGGCATCAGCGGCGGATGCGGGAAGCGCTCGTCGAGGTATTCGATGATGACGCGCGAGTCGTAGAGGACCAGGTCGCGATCGACCAGCGTCGGTACGGTGTGATACGGGTTCAGATCGAGCAGGTCCTCCGGCAGGTTGCCGCCCTGCACGTCGATCGTCTCCACATGAATGCTCTTCTCCGCCAGGACGATGCGCGTGCGATGGCTCCACGGATCGTCGGCCCTTGAGAAAAGGGTCATCACGGCAGTGCGTTGCTGGCAGACGTGCGCTCAGGGCGTCACTTCACGTCTTTCCAGTACTCCTTCTTGAGGAAATAGGCGAAGAGGAAAAAGACCGCCAGGAAGGCCAATACTCGCAATCCAATGCTACGCCGTTCCAATTGCATTGGTTCCCCGATGTAGTCGAGGAAGTTCACAGTATCGCGTACGAACTCGTCGAACTCCTTCGCCGAGTCGGTCCCCGGCCGGACCGAGCGGAACTCCTTGAAGCGCTTGTGGACCGCGTTATGTTGCGCGTCGCTCTCGCCGTCGTAGACCGCCTCCTTCAACCCTTCGCGCTCCCACAGGACATGCGGCATTGCCGTCTGCGGCATCACCATGTTGTTCACCCCGGTCGGCCGGCTGGGATCGAGGTAGAACGACTTCAGGAAGGAGTAGATGTAGTCGGGACCGCGGCTGCGGGCGATCAGCGTCAGGTCGGGCGGCGTAGTGCCGAACCAGCGCGCGGCGTCCTCCGGACGCATGCTCGTGCGCATCGTGTCGTGGATGCGCTCGCCGGTGAACATGAGGTTCTCGATGACCTGCTGCTCCGACAAGCCGAGGTCGGCGCCGAGCCGGCTGTAGCGCACGTAGCGCGCCGAGTGACACCCCATGCAGTAATTGACGAAGTTGCGCGCGCCGCGCTGGAGCGAAGCGACATTGGTGATGTCGTTGTGCGCCGGCTTGATCACGCCGCCGGGCGCTTCCGAGGCAATCGCAGCGCTTGCGACGAGCGCGCTCAGCGCCAGGATTATCCGCATCGGCTTCTTCTTATCAGTGGGCATGGTAGTTCACC
This sequence comes from Steroidobacteraceae bacterium, assembly GCA_035275145.1. GTDB lineage: Bacteria > Pseudomonadota > Gammaproteobacteria > Steroidobacterales > Steroidobacteraceae > Steroidobacter. The sequence goes on from DATENH010000231.1 coordinate 6,078, forward strand.
CGCTCCGGCACCGGCTTCGTCTGGTCGGCCTTCGTGTACCAAGGCATCAGGATGAAGAACGCGAAATACACCACCGCGAAGACGCGCGCGGCGTTGGTGTAAGACGGCGTTGCCGGTTTGAGGCCAAGGTAGCCGAGCGCCAGGAAGCTGATGGCGAACGCGAACAGGAAGCCGCGGTACAGCCAGCCGCGATAGCGGATCGACTTCACGCGCGAGCGGTCGAGCCACGGCACGAAGAAGAACGCCAGTACCGCAACGCCCATCAGCAACACACCGAACAGCTTGCTCGGCACGGCGCGCAGGATTGCGTAGAACGGCGTGAAGTACCACACCGGCGCAATGTGTTCCGGCGTCCGCAACGGATCGGCAGGTTCGAAGTTGGCGTGCTCCAGGAAGTAGCCGCCCATCGTCGGCGCGAAGAACATCACGGCAGCGAAGATTGCAAAGAACACCACGACCGCGACGGTGTCGTGCACCGTGTAATACGGATGGAACGGAATGCCGTCGACCGGATGACCGTCGGGGCCTTTCACCTTCTTGATCTCGACGCCGTCCGGATTGTTCGAGCCGACTTCGTGCAGCGCCAGGATGTGCGCGATGACCAGGAAAATCAGCGCGATCGGCAATGCCACGACATGCAGCGCGAAGAAGCGATTCAGCGTGATGTCGGAGATGTAATAGTCGCCGCGGATCCACTCGACCAGCGACTCGCCGATGCCCGGGATTGCGCCGAACAGCGACACGATCACCTGCGCGCCCCAGTACGACATGTTGCCCCACGG
>DATENH010000232.1:0-2229 GCA_035275145.1 Steroidobacteraceae bacterium
CGCCGACCCCTCGCGCACTCATCGAAGCGGCGGTTTTGGCCTCGGCCTTGCCCTCGTGCGCTCGATCGTCACGCTGCATGGAGGCCAGGCGGAGGTCAGCAGCGAGGTCGGCAAGGGCACCCAGGTGACATTGGTGTTCCCATCCATCGCAAGGTCCGTCCCATCCTGACAAGAACGTCAGGATTCTTTCAGACTCCCGACAGCGACAGGATGGCAGCATGGCTGCATGCGGGCATTCCCCCTGTCGTTGACAACCGGAACGGTCAGCGCACTGCTGCTCGCCCTGACAGCGTGCGCTCATTTCGAGCGTCAGCCGCTCCTGCCCGACCGTATTGCGGAGAATTACAGCGGCCGCAGTTTGACCGACGAAGGACTGCGCTCCTTCTTGCAGACACATGCGCCCGAGCTGGCGCAACCGTGGCCACGAGCGTCGTGGGACTTGCCGGCGTTGACGCTCGTCGCCTTCTTCTTCCAGCCCGATCTCGAAGTTGCCAGGGCGCAATGGCAGACGGCTAAAGCGACTATCGAGACCGCTTCGATGCGGCCGAATCCAGCGATCACCCTTACGCCCGGCTACAACTTCAACGCCCGCAGCGGCACATCGCCTTGGTTGCCGGGAATATCCGTAGACATACCGGTTGAGACGAGCGGCAAACGCCGCATACGCATCGGCAAAGCCGAGCATCTTGCGGAATCGGCGCGACTGAACATCATCGGGGCCGCGTGGCGAGTGCGCGGCGCCCTGCGAACAGCGCTGATCGACTTCACAGCAGCTCAACGACGGATGAGCCTCTTGCGCGACCAGCTGGCGATTCAGCAGCGCGTCGTGGAACTGCTTCAGCAGCGCGTCACCTTAGGTGCAGCCTCGGCCGCCGAGCTCTCTCCGGCACGCCTTGCGTTGACGCGCGTACAGCTCGATGCCGCAGGGAATGAGGTCCGATTGGCAGATGCGGCCAACAAACTCGCGCGATCCCTTGGCGCTCCGGTGCAAGCGGTCGACAGTCTCCCGCTCGATTTCTCGCTGGACACGATCCCTGCTGTTGATGTCGCACAGGCGCGCCGCCTGGCATTGCAGTATCGCGCCGACATTGCGGCCGGACTCGCGGAGTATGCCGCGAGCGAAGCGGACCTTCAGGCAGAGATCGCCAAGCAGTATCCGGATCTGCACTTGGGACCGGCCTACGAGTGGGATCAGGGTGAGAGCAAGTGGAGCCTCGCCGTGGGATTCGAAGTGCCGTTGAATCGCAATCGCGGCGCGATCGCCGAGGCGCGGGCACGGCGCGAAGAGAGCGCCGCTCGCTTTCGTGCACTGGAAGCCGGCGTGATTGCGGATGTCGACCAGGCGAGCGTCGCCTACATGGCCTCCAGCACCCAGATGAAGCGCATACGCGAGGTCCACGCCGCGCTGGAGGATGAAGCCTCTCGCCAGCGTGCGCGGCTCAGCGCAGGCGACATCGATCAGCTGGAGTATCAGAGCGCGAGGCTCGAAGCGGCGCTCAGCGGGATTGCCCTGCTGGACAGCGAAGCACAGGCGGCCCAGGCGGCCGGGATGCTGGAGGACGAATTGCAGCGTCCGATCACCGCACTCGATGCACTCGACGCATCCGCTCGCGGACAGCCATCGCGATGAGAAACGTGTTGATGGCCCTGGCGGGCGGAATCGTCGTCGGCGGCCTTGTCGTCTGGGGGATTAGTCGGCACGCCGAGACGCCCACAGCCGCGCCCGATGATGCTCGCGCGCTTGCCGCCGGCAGCGAGCCACAGACGTTACAGCTTTCTACTGAGCAGCAGGCCAAGGCGGGAATCGTCGTCGCGAGCCTCGAAACACGTGAACTGCCGCGTGAAGTAAAGGGCTACGGTCAGGTCGTCGATCCGCAGCCGCTGCTCGACCTGCTCACCGAGCTGAAATCCGCTGATGCATCCCGGGAGGCATCCGCAAAGGAGTACGCGCGCGTCCAGGCGCTTCACGCGAATGATCAGAATGCCTCCGCTCGCGCAGTCGAAGCTGCGGCGGCGGCGATGAAGCGCGACCAGATTCAAGTTGAAGCGGCACGGAACAAGCTCATCCATGCATGGGGCGCGTCGCTCACCACGCGAGCGGATCTTCCAAAGATCGCGCAGGCCTTGAGCACGCTGGATGCGGTGCTCATCCGCGTGGACCTGCCGCTCGACGAATCCCTGTCCACGCCTCCGGCGAGCGCACGCGTGCTATCACCCACCGACCCTAAG